>CAYFXH010000113.1:0-273 GCA_964346905.1 uncultured Desulfobacteraceae bacterium
ATCCTGGGGATGGAGGAGCGGTAATCTTGGAGAGTGCTACCTTGATACCGGTGGCACTGCTTTTTGCTGGCAGTGAGACAAATACCATTGGAAACCCTTTCAATGAGGTGGTTGAAGCGTTAAATGTTTTTCCAGTGGGAGCAGAGAATGAAATTGCTGGATCAACAGGTATTATGGAGGTTACAGCGCAGGTAACAACGGACATAGATTCGTACTTGAGCAGGGTGAAAGACATTCAACAACGGCAGGGAGATCGGATAATGGAAATTCCTG
>CAYFXH010000113.1:352-817 GCA_964346905.1 uncultured Desulfobacteraceae bacterium
AAACAAAGACGTTTATGAATTCGTAGTTTACGTTGAAAAACTCGGGCCACAGCTCATGGGAGAAATTCCCCAAAAGCTGGAGGGAGTTACCGTCCGGCTCAAAGAAAGCGGTCCCTTTGGAACCTATTAATTGCTCGATCGCGCTGTAGTTGTAAACTAAACAGTGGTGAAAAAGACTAATTGGTTCGCTTTATTACTTCATTGCTCGAGCATCTTCCTGGATTTTCATTAAAGTTATGAATCCCGGCAAATGGACATCAGGTTATCCTGTGCCAGCATGAGAAGCCCTCACCGCATACTTCATCACTCGTGCAGGTGACGACCGTATAGCCTGGAGTATCTTGCTGGTCCTCTCTGGGCTGGCTCTGATTACAGCCTCCTTACAAAATCAGGCTCAAAAGAAATATCAAAATGTAGTTACGAAAATTTGATCTGACGCTGTTCGTTAGGCTGGTTAGATCTTCA
>CAYFXH010000113.1:849-11147 GCA_964346905.1 uncultured Desulfobacteraceae bacterium
TCGCATAGTAACCCTGATGCAGAACGTATTTACTGATCGAAAATGCCGTATTCTTGTACTGGACCCACCATATTGTCAAAGTAACTTACCTATTCCCTTTTTAATTGCGAATAGGAACGATCTTTAAGACGACACCCGTGTCCTCGAAGGGGACACCCGTCGTATTGCCAAGCACATAAATCTCCCCGTTTGCATCCTGCCCGAAGCCCAATAGCCATTGGCTAAGGGTGTCTTGCCCTACGAGCCGGAACTCGACGAGCTCGTCTCTCCCTGGGAGATAAAACAAGCGTCCGTCACCACCCGTTTTGGAGAAGTCACCGAAAACATACCGACCGCGCAAGGCAGGGATTGCGCTCCCTCGGTAGACAAATCCTCCGATAACGGCCGTGCCCTCATCATGGTCGTACTGGGCCACCGGATCGATCAAGCCTGGGGGATCTATATTGCAATCAAAAACGAAGCCTGGATCGTTCCCGTTTGGATCAAAGCAAAACGTTCCTTCTTTGAGATTCCAGCCATAGTTACCACCTGAGACGACAACGTCGACTTCTTCAATATTATTTTGTCCCACGTCACCAACATATAGATCGCCGGTTGCTTTGTCGAAGGAGAAACGGAAGGGGTTGCGGAAACCATAGGCGAAGATTTCATCGACAAAACCAGACTGGTTGATAAAGGGATTATCCTCGGGAATCCCGTAATTTCCGTTGCTGGAGTTTGACCCAGTCGGATCGATACGTAGGATAGTACCAAGAACGTTGCTAGGGTCTTGACCGTTGCCTGTACCATGTCCGACCATGGGTGTATCTAAGAAGTCTTGCCCATCCACGTCGTCAGCACCACCGCCGTCTCCGAGTGAGATGTGGAGCATCTTGTCAGGGCCGAAATTCAGGGCTCCGCCGTTGTGATTAAACTGCGGTTGATCGATGCGCAGCAGCTCCCGAGCACTGTTGACATCGACAACCGACAAAGGATCGGCTGGGTTGGGTACCTGCCATTCTGTGATCACGCTTTGGTGATCTGCCAGTACCCCAGGAGGCATAGTGGAAAAGTCAGCCGTTCCATTTACTGGCTCAGACGTATAGGTATAGAGCAGACCGTTTGTGGCGTAGTCGGGGTGGAAAGCGACGCCCAACAAGCCACGCTCATCGAATGTCCCCGGTCCGAAAATCCCAAGCGGTACAAGCCGATCACTGACATCCAGAAGAATGCTCTTTTCACCTGAAGTCAAGTTAATAGCCCAAAGTATCCCATCTTGATCGGTGACAAACAGACGATCGGAATCACCCGGCGCGAAAGTTCCCCAATTAGGCGCGGTTAGACCCTCAGCGACGGTTTTCAGTTTGATAGCAATAATCCCTTTCCGGATAGGCGCTGGTATTGGGTCGTCGATTCCACCTCCAGAACCAACCTCTATAGTACCTGCCATATTAAATAACTCACAATGCAGATCTACATCGCAGAGGTAAGGAAATGTTCCTGTTTCCTCAAATACCAGAGAAAAGGATTCGCCAGGTGACAGAACTCCTGAATCCCATTCACCATCTGGAGTGCAATCCTGTCCACTGGTGACTGTATGGGTCATTGAACCTTCATTTGTCCAAATGACAGTATCTCCTGGGTTAATAGCCACATTTGGTGGATTGAAGAAAAAATCTCCAATAGCAATTTCCACCGTGTCAGCAAAGGAAATTACCGGGAACAAACTCAGAATTGCGCATAATACGAGAGAGGTTATTAATCTTCTCATCGTCTTACTCCTCCTTGAAAAAATTGAGTAAAGTGATTGCTTGAAGATACATTCTTTACGTACTTAAAATCCATATTTTGAAAAGACTAACCAAGCTGTGAAATTGATAACCTGATGAGAATTCCTCTAAGGGCTTTAATTGTGATTATTCATAAGGTCCGGACGAAAATTGCCATTTTATTGAGCGGGTGCGACTTTTAACACGAGACCTGTATCGCCTGAGGGACCACCTGTAGTATTTCCCAGCACGTACAATTCGCCGCTGGCGTCCTGCCCGAGGCCAAGAAGGAACAGGCCCAATGCTCGCTGGCCGCTGAGCCTCAACTCGCGAATTTCGCTCCTATTGGTCTGGTTGTCTTGCCCGAGGTTTTTCTCCTTAAGAAAAAAAAGCCGTCCTTGGGCGCGAAAAAAGCTCTCCGAGTAGTCTCCGAAAACATATCTGCCCCGCAACAGCGGGATGGTGCTGCCCCGGTATATAAACCCCCCGATGATGGCACTGCCTTCATCGTGGTCGTATTCTGCCACCGGATCAATGAGATAAACCGGTCCGCACTCAGGATCGTCCGTCACAAACCCGGGACCATCACCATTAGGATCAAAACAAAAAGAACCTTCTTTTATTCTCCAACCGTAATTGCCACCGGCAACTACCATGTCGACTTCTTCAACATCATTCTGGCCCACGTCAGCAGCGTAAAAGTCGCCGGTGGAGCTATCGAAAGAAAATCGGAAGGGGTTCCGGAACCCATAAGCAAAGATCTCGTCACAGACGCCATCTGTGCAGCCATCTTGACCTCCGTAGGGTTGCTCCCCACCCGGAAAAAACGGGTTGTCGGCAGGTACGCCATACTGTCCATTGGCCGAGTTTGACCCATTAGGATCGATCCGCAGGATCGTACCGAGAACATTCGTAGAGTCCTGACCGTTGCCTTGAGGACTGTGGCCGTCGCCCTGGTCGTCAGCCTCACCACCGTCGCCGACGGAAATGTGGAGCATATCAGCAGGTCCAAAGTTTATCGCGCCACCATTATGGTTTGACTGCGGCTGGCCTATCCGAAGGAGCACCCGTGCAGTGGCTGGATCCACGACAGAGGCTGGGTTGCCAGGATCTGGGACCCTCCACTCTGTGACCACGCTCTGGTGGTCAGCCGGAGCTCCCAAGGGCACGGGAAAATCCGGTGGATTGACTTGTGGCTCTGAGGTGTAGGTGTAGAGCAGGCCATTGGAGCCGTAGGCAGGATGGAACGCTACGCCTAGTAGGCCTCGCTCGTCGTATCCACCAAGCTCAACAAGCCGATCTCTGGCATCGAGGAAGACCGTCTTGTCACCTGTGAAGAGATCGATGCTCCAGAGAATACCATCTTGATCAGTAACGAACAATCGATTGAAGTCGCCGGGGGCGAAGGTCCCCCAATTAGGAGCAGTCAACCCTGTAGCGACAGTATCGAGCGTCACTCGGATAAGACCCTTTTGGATTGGCTCAGGAATCGGATCTTGAAGTTCGTCGGCTAGAGCAAGCTCTGGCGCAGCAACCACGGCTAGAGCGAAGTAAAGCATTACGCGCAAAAGCGACCTTTTCATAAGCCACCTCCTCTGCTAACCAGTTAGCTATTATTATCCAGTTTTATCTAAGTCGAAAACTGCGTGAAGATACAATACAATAATAATAAGACCGCTCATGTCATTTGCCAATATACGAAAAACCACCATTTTAATAGGATTTATCTTTAACCATGGTATGGTCCTGGTTTAAAAGTCACGTTCCCCCCATTTCATCTAGACGAGAGCTGGGCGGATTCGGAAGCAGATGTATGATTCTTTGCAAGAAATCGTGGCCGAGCAAAGAACTCTCATGAGAAATAAAAAGAAAATCGTAAAGTTTTTTCTGATTGCTGTTCCACTTATAGCAATTTGGGGTCTTCTTTGGATGATATTTAATCCAAAAGATTTTTATGCAATTCAGTCCAACTCGCGCGATTTCATAGCAAAATTTGGTGCATTCGGACCTGCCATTTTCGTACTGATGCAAGCAGGTCAGGTGATAGTCACTCCAATCAGCCACTATAGTATGGGTGCTCTGGGTGGCTTTCTCTACGGCACCTATCTGGGCACTATTCTAAATTATGTGGGTAGGATTATTGGACACATTGCTGCGTTTGCCATCGCAAGAAGATTTGGTCGAAAAATAGTCGAGCGATTTGTCGACGAGGAGACAATGAGAAAATACGATTACTATGTGTCCGGGGAGGAAGCGCCGACGAGACAGCTGCTAATCCTTTTCCTAATTTATGGACTCCCATTTTTTCCGGATGATGAAGTCAGCTATTTGATAGGTTTATCCAAGATGAAATTCAAATACTTTTTGATAGCAAACATTTTTGGCCATGTTACCGGAAGTCTTCACCTGGCCTATTTGGGCAGTGGTATCAATGTAAAAGATTTCCTCTTCTGGGGTCCTTTTGTTATATCTTTTTTTGGTTTTATATTAATTTACTTCCTTTTACGTTCAAAAAGAAAATCATATACCACGGTGCAAGAATAAAAAACAGCATTAATACATTGCCAAATGTATTATTATATAATATATATAGAAGTGGCAATTTATACTTTAAAGAGGGTCTCAGGCTAATTCCCAGCGATAGGTAACGAGAAATTTAACTTCATTTTCAATAGGTTTAGTTTATTTTATCTAGGAGAGATTGCATATAGGCTATGTTCTTTTGAAGCAGTTGCAAAAACAGCTGGGAATATCTGTGCTTTTATGACCCACATTTATATTTTTAATCTTGAAACAGCAAATCTTTTGATCTTTGCCAACATCGTATGCTAAACTTACATCTAGCAAGTGTCCTATGAGTATACAAAGAGGGTTGTGTATTACAACTTTTAGTGTTCCTGCTACTGCACAATCTTTGATTTCAGGATGCAGATCCGATGATTAGATCGCCCGCTTTTTTCTGCTCTCATAAGATGAGTAGGAGTTACCACTGCTCTACTCTGACGCTCACGTTTTGTTAGGACATGAGCTCTACTAAATAGTAGTATGCTTGAATAGTCAGAGCATTATTTATAGTAATTCTCAGAAAGCAGCTAATTCTTTCGTTATCTCGGTTCACCATATTTTAGACCTTTAGCCCGCATATTTCACGAATCGCCTGCTGTGACCGCGGATATGGCCGTCCTTCCGGGCGTCCTCGCGTGTCGGATCCTGCGACGTACTGTTCTAGTACGCCTCGGATCCAACCCCCTGCGGTTGACCGGTGGCACGACCATCTCCACGGTCTCGCAACGCCGTCTCGTGAAATATGAGGGCTAGAACTACTTGAAACAAATCTCGGAGTAGCACAGGAAAGGAGGATGGTCATGAAATCACAATCAAGGGTCAAAAGAGCGAAACCGAAATATGTTGGTTTTACAAAGGTGTCCTACTACCGAAAGATTTTGTTGGTTATCTTTTCTATTTTTACGGTTTTTGCCTTTTTATCGAAATTCACCTATGCGTCCTCGGAGGCTATCTGGAAACAAAAGGGAATTGAATGCTACGCGAACCTTGGCTGTATGCTGACACAAGTGGAAGTATCAGAAAAAATTCCCCACTTTCGCACGAATAGAAGTGCGAAAGAGCTCTTTGAAGTCCTACAAAAGACCAACCGTTTTCAGGAGTTAGGCTTGACAGGTAAAGAGGGTGAGATCCTTGTAAAGGCAGTTTACCAAAAAATGGGTGTGAACATGAAAGAATCTGTTATGGCGCTACCTGGTGAGAACGAGACAACGGAGAGGAACGCGTTGTCTCCTTCCTATCGAGCCGGTCAAGAATTCGAAAAGCTGGACGGGGTGCTGATGCGTTGGCCCTTTGATTGGGAGAGCCAAAAGGATGAGTGGACCGAGATGATTGCCGCAATGTCTAACGCCGAGGTGACTCTGTACATCTGGGTGAACCATCTCTCCCAGCAATATAGTGCTATCAGATATCTTCGGGAAAAAGGGGTTCCCACTGAACATATCGTGTGGGTGATAGAGAGAACAAACAGTGTTTGGATGAGAGACTACGGACCTCAATTCATTTATGACAATCAAAGCGATGGTTGGGGTGTTGTAGATTTTCACTATTATGACAGCCGTCCAGAGGATGATGACACCCCTGTTTTCATTTCGCGAATCTGTAAAGTACCGAGGGTTAACCGTCAAACTTCGCAGGTGGTCTACACTGAAGGTGGGAATTTGAATCATGACGGTTTGGGGTGTGTCGTTTATTCCCAAAGGACGTATTCCCGAAATAGTGGTACGGATGAGGCTACCGTTGATCAACGGATCATGTCTGCCTTTCAAGCTCACCTAAATATTGTTCCCGAGGACCCCTCTTTGGATTCCACCGGCCACGTCGATATGTTTATGAAGATCGTCGGTGAAGATACGGTCCTGGTGGCTGAATATGATCCTGACCAAATAGACTATCAGGTTTTGGAAGATTGTGCTGACTTATTTGAAAGTACAACAAATGGGGCGGGAGAACCATGGCATATCGTGAGAATTCATCAACCAGACGTTTATTACATATTCTTTGTTCTACCCGTGGTGAGAACGTACACGAATTCTTTAATCGTTAACAATGTAGTCCTACTACCCACATATAACATTCCACAAGATCAAGATGCCATTACCCTATACGAACGAGTTTTTCCCGGGAAAACAATATATCCTATAAACGCCGAGGTAATAATTGAGTCAGGAGGAGCCTGGCATTGCGTAGCGATGGAATACCCAAGTCCCTATAATCCTGATTAAATAAAATGGCTAAGTTATGGGGAATATAAGGGAAAACATATGAATGTATTTCCTTCAAACAATGTTTTACATCGTATTTTAAATATAAAATTGAAAAACGATATGGGTTTTAAAACGTAAGTTTCCTTTCGTTTGGTCATCTATGATGTGGAAAATGAGATGAAAGAATAATCAGACGATTCTCATTATCGTATAAAAACAAAACACTATATTTGGCTGAATACAAGTGAGGTCTTTCAATGGGAAACAAAGCTCTCAACAAGCACCTTGCCAGATATAAACTTTTATTGATTGTTCTAGTCAGCTCTACATTGCTCTCGGCAGGAGTAGATGTAAGTTTCGCCATGGAAAGAAGTGGGGTAGATTTGGTTTTGGGAGTGAAAGGGACATTTCTGGCTGAGTTTTTCGACAGAATGAGAAGATGCAGGTTGTACAAAATCCAGCTTCAAAATGATTATAACTCTGCCTATAATTCGCAGGTAGAATTCTTACCTGGTGAAACACAAGGGACTGTCATATTGAAAATTTACGCCGGTCTTTGTAACGATACCAACCTCCCAGCAGAGATGATACATGCAGATCTCGCTTGATCCACAGAAATTCGCAATGGCAAGTTGCGATTAAATGTAACTTTTGTTGGTTGCGAAGATTGCTTTGGAGAAGTCGAAGAATCATTATGCGATCGTTTATCTCTGGAGGGATTCCAGCAGTTCCGGGTATTTCTCTAAAATATACTTATAGCGATCAATTCTCTTGCCTGTTTTCATGTCAAAGAGGGGCGTGCCCCCCGTGTACATAGTGCCTTTCGGATCACCATATCGATTCAGGTCGTTCTCTTCTAGCCAGGAATCTATTTTGTCCTTAGTCGCTCGGTCCAGAACAAATCTTTGCTGGTTCCCGTCGCTCATCTCTTGCTCCAACGCGCTAGGTTCCCCACCAACCAACGGGGTATCAGTTTGAGTCTTTTGACAGCTGCTCAGCAGAGCCAAAGCAGTCAAATTTAGCAGGAAAATTAGAATTACAGAAGTTCCTGAAGATGCTGCTCTTTTCCAATCCATCGTTTTAGACTCACCAAGCGTAGGTATAATTTGCACGAAAGATCACCAGCAATGGGACCCCTATTCCAGCACGAATGGTTATATTTCGCAAGGCAACTGCCTACCGATGAACGGTATTTGGTCATTTGGAACAAAACAGGGGAGGAGGCGGGTGCTCTCCTCCCCGCAAAGGACTTGCGCAACTGCCCTACACTTCTTTTAAAGATTCTCCGCATCCACCAGAGGTTCGTCAATGCCATCAGGGTCACCTGGCCAACCACCAGAGGGAGCACTTTCACCCAGTAAGATGAGCACTTCTCTCACTTGTTGAGGAGTTGGCGGAGAGCCGAGTGCATCAATAACTGTTCTGATCATGAGTGCTGCTGCTCCAGCAACATGGGGTGAGGAAAAACTGGTGCCGCTCAATTCACTGTATTGGCCTAGAAGCCTGGGCTGTAACGCCGTGGACAAAATGTCCACGCCGGGTGCGGTGATATCGACATCTTCTCCGAAGTTGCTAAATGCTGCAAAGGTGTCACCAGCATCATCTATGGCAGAGACGGTAATGACCTCATCGTAGGAAGCAGGCACAACGTTTGCTACATCCTGCGCTTCGTTACCCGCAGCCACCACCACAGTAACCCCGAACTCGTTCACCAAAGTACAAATAGCCTGGTGTTGCGGGTCATTGTTATCGAAGCCACAATTTCCGTCATCTTGACCTGGCCCTCCCAAACTCATGTTGACGACTTCGATGGGTTCACGAGCCGGATCGGTATGGCTCTCGGCTACCCAATCCAGACCGGCGATGATGGCCGAGTTGGTGCAGAGACCGATCCAGTTGCATACTTTGACTGCCCACAAGCGCGCCTTCGGCGCCACACCAACCACGCCAAAGTTATTGTCGGTCGCAGCTATTACACCGGCAACGTGAGTGCCATGTCCCCACACCCCGAAGGGGAAAATGTTGTCATCCTGCCCTGTGGTGTTGCCGATAAAGCCAATGCCGCCACCAATATTATCCACCAGATCGGGGTGGTCCAAATCAATACCTGAGTCGAGAACGGCAACATCAATATCCGCCCCGGCATTGGCATTAAGGTCGGCGTCAATGCGGTCAACACCACTGGGGACCACCTGCTCAGGCAATCGTACTTTTGGGGTCACTCCGTCCAGAGGGGGCAGCGGAATCGACAAAACGCGATCAGGGACAATATAGCGAACGCTGGGAAGGCTGCCAAGGAACTCCCTGTGTCTGGGAGAGAGACGGGCTGCAAATCCTCGAAGCGCAGTAGTGTATACGTGGTCAAGAGCGAAGCCAAATCGACTCGCGAGCTGGTCGGATAGTTCCCGGCTGTCGGTTACAGTCTCATGAAATGCAACTATAAAGCGATCAAAGTCATTCTCTTCAGCTGACAAAAACTCAGGCAGCACTGTGAACATGGAGACACAGAGACAAAAAACAATTAGTCTGCCATACCAGTTGAACTTTTTCAGGCAATCATCTACATCGCGCATAGTTGGCTCCTTTCATAATGAATGGTGAAGTGACACTAAAACTAGACAGGACCACTAAACAACAATCGATGCCTCTTTTGTTAACTCTCGCATACTAGAACATACACAGTATCGACATAGCCCGGTAGTTACACGAAACTGAACCATAGACGGTTTACTCTAAGTATGACAGATAATTCTCTGTTGAGGTGTTTGCATCAGTAGCGATGGACAACATACGAGTCTCTATCCTATTGATTCAGTGGGGCAATCTGTGGATAGGCTTATGTTCAACTCAAAGTCTGCTAGTTAGAGTTTAACCGAGACTGTTGTGAGCAGTCAAGTTGCGTTTTAGTGGTAGGATAGGCTCATTGCCGTGAGCACTAAGCGGCTCCCAATGGAAATTGTTTTGAGAATGCGAAATTCAACGAGTTATGACAAATTGGAGGTGATCTTGGTGCACCAGTTCAGGGGAGAAATGGCAAAAAAGTGCCCCCAGCAACCGAGCGCGGATGGCTGATGGGGGCAAAGGGTGTCGAGTAGGGCGAAAGGATAGAAGCCCCACTCAGGGGGTACTCTACCACAAGTGAGTTGGTACTTGTCAATGGGGAAAACCACCAGTTTACAAAATCGATGGGATGGATGGCTGACATGGTGAGATAGACACGTAAGAAAGCGATGGCAATTAAAATCGGCAGGTGATCTTTGCAGATGGTTTATATGCTGGGCTGTTGCAGACTGCCAAAGTCCTCATCCGAAGCAATGGCACAGAAGTATTGGTCCTTGCACTCTAGGCTACAGAAGAAATAGACTCCATCGTCCTTGTAGAGGGGGGCGGATGGGTCATCTTGGTGAAATGTTCTCAAGGTCTTCTTGCAATGGTCACATGTAAGCTTCATGGTGGGTAAGCCTCCCTTAACGAATTTCGGCCCAGGTGCGAGCGACTTTTCCAAGTAGATCCACTGACCTGGATTGGGCTCATCTTGGTCTATCAGGATTGGTCAGTGGTGCAAAAAGCGGTCTTGACAAAGAGCAAGCGAAAGCGAAATTACCTGTCAAGAAAGTGCAAGAGTAATGCCAAGAAATAGGAAAGTAGAGGATCCACTCCGATACCGGGCAGGCCCAAGCTCCCCTTTAATGAAAGGAGAGACGGAGGGAGGGATTTTCCCTTTTATTGGCGGGGGCTAACTACTTGGAATTAAATTGAAATCTCCCCCTTTTGTAACGGG
>CAYFXH010000113.1:11157-14891 GCA_964346905.1 uncultured Desulfobacteraceae bacterium
ACTAGCTCAGGGCAGGCTCTGAGCCTGTCGAAGGGCTCAGAATGACAAAAGCAGGCATTCGGTGGGTTGTCGGACAGCATCTTAAGGGGGATTTACTATCTCGCCACCAACTCAGCCTGCGTGGTCATTTCCTTTCCCTCTCGCAGGAAGGTGATGGATATCCTGTCACCGGGGGTCAGTGCCTTGAGGATGGTTGAAAGATCCCTGAGGCTGTGAACTCTGTCTGAGCCTATCCCGACGATCACATCCCCTTCCCGGAGCCCGCTGGACTCCGCCGGCGTATCGGGAACAACCCCAGAAAGTCGGCAGCCATCACCGCTGTATGCGAAGTCAGGAATTATGCCGAGGCTGACTTTCTGCATTCTCTTGGGAGTCGACTCTATTTTTAAGCCGGGCTTCACCGCGCTGGTCATAGGCTCTTCACGGTTCGCCAGGTACTCGATAACTTCCTTAGCCACGGCTGCCACTTTCACAAGCCCCTCTGGGTCTATTTTGTCTACGGTATCGGTGGGGCGGTGATAGTCCAGGTGAGGTCCGGTAAAAAGCTGCACCGCCGGAACTCCGACCTCCTGGAAGCTTTTCTGATCGCTTGAATCAAGTTCTTTGGACACAGCTTCCACGTGAACGGAGGTTACATACCCGGCTCCCCGGAAGATATGTATCCATTCCCTGGCCGAACCAGCTCCAAGCACCAAGAGTTTCTTCTCCCCCAGCCGGCCTACTGTATCCAGATTGAGCATCCCGATGGACTGCTCAGCAGGGTAGCGTTTCTGGTTGGCCACATAGTACCTGGAACCCTTTCTTCCGGCTTCCTCCCCACTAAAGGCCACAAACACCACACTGCGATCGGGTTTCAACCTTTTGCCGAGGATCTGGGCAAGTTCCAGAAGCACCGAAACCCCACTTGCATTGTCGTCAGCGCCGTAATGGATTTTTCCCCGGTTGTCTTCCCGCACGTCGGGCCAGCCCAGACCCAGGTGATCGTAGTGGGCTCCCACCACCACGGACTGGGCTTTAACCTTAGGATTTCTCCCGGGGATGGCCCCAACCACATTTGTCAGATACACCCTCCGTTCAGGGTCGCCGCCCTGATCTTCCCAGGTCTGGAAGTAGCTCCCTGGTTTATCTCCGATTGGCTCCAGACCGGCTTCCCTAAATGTATCGGCGATAAATGTTGCAGCCCGGTCAAGCTCATCAGTACCAAAGCCCCGTCCCCTGAATTGGTCGCTTGAAAGAAAGCGGATTGTCTCTATCATCCGCTTCTTGGAGAACACAACCGGAAGAAATGCTAAAGGCTCCCTGGGTGCTAGTTTATCCCTCTCGACCTTGGCGAGGGTGCCACCCGGGCGGGTTACAAAAACTATCATGGGAGAATCAAGGACAGGCCATCTGCCTTTGGCTATGTTGGCAGGCTCCGGTCCTTGAAACCCGAGATAACTGTACTTATGGTAATGGGGAAGTTTCCGCCCGAGACCCGGGAGAGCCTCGGGGGGGTCGGATGCAACCCAGATTAGGGATGCATTTTCATTATTGGGATGCTTAGCGGTGAGCACCACTGAGTGGTTTTCCCGCGGGACTTTCGTTGCTCCCATCTGGACTTCGTTCTGGCTGATGCTCACATCATATCCTGACAGAGCCGAACCCATTTCATTGAGGAAATGATTTTCCCACCCCAGCAGAGCAACCGCACGGTCCGATGGCAGTCTTTGCACTTCTGCATCAAGCCTAACTTCCACCTCATCCGGACCGGATTGAGCCAGGGATTGCGAAAGTTCCCGGTACCCGCGAAGCAGACTCTTGTCAGCTGAGGAGGGCAGCAGTATCAGCATTTTTTTCGCACCAAAGGCCTGGGTCAAAGCTGGAGGAATCTCGCTCCGGTCCAGCCTGCGGAACAAGTCAAACTGGGGATCCACATCGAGCCTTAACGGTTTGGCAGGCAGACGGAGTTTCCATTCTACCCGCCTTTTCTCCATAGCAATGACAGACTGATGGGTGCGGTCTTGGTCCTCCATGGTCACGGCAACCGGTATACGCAGGAGATACGGACCCTCTGGCTGGATCTGCTCAAGAAGTCCGGTAAGTACATACTTGTCTCCTTCAACTCTGGCGTTTACCCCGCTGATCTTCAATTCAGGCGCACCCGGCCTGGTCAGCCACTGGTGGAAATAGACTTTCATTTCAGTTCCGGAGACTTCTTCAAAGCTGGCGCGAAGGTCGTCAAAAGAGGCAAGTCGAAACTTGTTTTTCTGGTAGAAGTTCTGAAGAGCCTGCACAAAGGTTTCATCGCCTGACCGTTGCCGCAGCATGTGAAAGAACATGAGGGATTTGCCGTAGCCCACTGCCTCAGAGGACGAGCTGTGGCGGGAATGGAACTGGCTGAGCGGGAAATCCCGTTCTTTTCGCACATAGTCAGCGTACTTCTGCAGGGTCTCCTGACGGTACGCCATTCCATTTCCTCTCATTTCCTTTATGAGGTGATCGGAGAGGTAGGCGGTGAGTCCTTCTGCCCAGTTTCCTTTGTTGTAATCCGGGAAGACACTGTTGCCCCACCAGTTGTGGAGAATCTCGTGAGGGTAGGAGGAGTGCAATATGAAAGGAAAGCGGATGATTTTCGGCCCAAGGAGCGTAAAGGAGGCCATGCCAAAACCTGTCTCCCAGAAGTTTTCTACCAGGGCAAACTTTTTATATGGATAAGGACCGATGAGTTGCTCATACATGCCAAGGTACCGGACCGTCGCATCCAGATACTTGCTGGCTAGCTTCTCGTCCGGGGTGCGGAGAAAGACCATGGCAACGGCCTTGCCAGCGGGCTGGGTGTACTCGATGAACGGCGCTGCAACAATGTAGATCTCCTCTTGCGGTTCCGGCGACTCCCACCGCACAGAGGTGGCATTGCCAGCGCGAACATGGAGGGTGCGCTCACCCTGGCTCACTGCATCCCATTGGTGTGGCAACTCCACCTTTAACCTGAAGCTCACCAACCTCTCATTAAAAGTTGGATACCAGAAAGAACTTCCCGCGAGATACACTCCCTCTCCGGAAATCATACCCGGTGTCTGCCGAAAGCCTCGAGCCTGCTCTTTACCATAGGTTTCGAGGGGATGGTAAATACTGCCGCCGTATTCGAGCACGAATGTGTTCTTTCCGGCCGGAAGTTCTACGGTGAAGGACTCCAGAGGGACGGCTCCTGACCTGGCAGCTTTCCGTACTATTCGTACACCCCGAGTGGGCGAAGTGGGCTTCAGTCCTCGGTGCAAGAGAAATCGCAACTCCGGGAGGAGATCATCGGGAACAGTGATGATGTCTTCGGCGGAAAACCGGTGTTCCCCCGGATACAGTGCAATCCGAAGGTCGTGTCGGACCGGTTCCCCTGCTCGCAAAGAAGCGGGCAAAAGGGCCAGGGTCAGTAACATGCTAATTGGCAAAAACAGCCGTTTCATGTTTTCCTTAACACCCATACCTTTGCTTGCGCCAACAGGCTGCGTAACGGCAGCGTCCGTGGTCAGTTGTCAGTTGTCGGTAGCGAAGCGAACTAGGCTTACTTATTACTCTCAACCCAATCAGCGATGAATATGTCTGTGGCTCGGGGCTTTTGCGGATTTCTGTTTGAGGCAAAGGCCACCTTTTTCCCATCGTGGGAGAACATGGGAAAACTGTCGAAAACATTGTTGAAGGTGATTCTTTCCAGTCCCGTCCCATCGATATTGATTAGGTAGAGTTCAAAGTTATGGCCG
>CAYFXH010000114.1:0-14759 GCA_964346905.1 uncultured Desulfobacteraceae bacterium
CGGTGCTTGGGGGTGAACCAAAGGTTTTCTCCAGGATCACATTACGACCTTTGGGTCCCAGGGTTACCTTTACCGCATCAGTGAGGGCATTTATCCCATTAAGCAGGGATTCCCTGGCTTTTGAGTTAAATTTCAGTTCCTTGGCCATTTCGTCAACTCCTTTTTTCTTGTTCAGATCCCTTGTTGCACTCCTCGCAGAAAATCTAGCTGGACTGATTTCTCACTACTCGACTCTTCGTCCGCCTCCGCTCGAGAGCCAGACGCTTCTGTAGCATGGCCGAAATAGTAGGGATCTTCTCATGAATAACTTCTATTGTATGCTCCCAGCATGCACCCTACTTCTCCACCACTGCCAGCACGTCATCCTCACGCATAATCAACAAATCTTCACCCTCGATCTTAACTTCGGATCCTGCATACCTACTAAAGAGTATTGTATCTCCCTTTTTGACATCCAGGGGAATCTTGTTGCCATCTTCCATGACCTTACCCGTGCCCACTGCCAATACCTTTCCCTGTATGGGTTTTTCCTTGGCAGTGTCGGGAATGATGATGCCGCCTTTGCTGACCTCCTCTTCCTCGGTACGTTTCACCACGATACGATCGTTCAATGGTTGTAGCTTCATGGCATCTGACTCCTTTTCAACTACTAGCTGACTGCTGATTCACTCGTATTGATTTTCAAAGTGTTAGCACTCACTTTAAATGAGTGCTAACACATGGCGGAGGATATCCACATCATCACCAAAAAGCAAACTTTAAATTTTCTGATTATCATCTCTATGTGAGAAAAAAACTCAGTACGGACCAGATAGCATAAAGAAACAAAGTTTTTCGCTTCTTTCGGAGGAAATATGAATCATAGTCACCATGAACGTGATCACAGAACTCCGAAACGAAGGGGAGTGTCCATCCTACAGTTCCTTGGCATAGGGCAAAAGGCAGAATTCGCACTTGGAATTTGGAATTTCGAAATTCGAAATCTCTGCCCGCTGCCTGCTGCCTGCTGCCCGCTGCCTGCTGCCTGCTGCCCGCTGCCTGCTGCTTACTGCCCCTGGCTAACTTCTTTACAAGACCTTTTGCTTCGTGTTACAAGGAATACCGACCAAAAAAAGAAGCCTTCAGCCGTTAGCTCTTAGCTAAAAGAATTCTTAAAGATTTCTTCGCCAAAAGGTCCTACGACTATCTTGGTGGTTAGGAATCTCCGAAGTTTGGCTTTTTTGGATACTATTTGCTGGTTCAATCCCCTCTGCTGAAGGCTGATTGCTGACCGCTGAGCGCTTGCAACTTCGATGACCAGATGGCAGCCACAAGATCACTATTTTAGCCGGGCGAAAAAAGAGGGTTTTCCAGCCCGGTCAGTTTACAAATTGGAAGAGGTTGACCGGCGTGTCCGGTTACTGAGACCTGGTCAGCGGGTACTCGACCTGGGCTGCCATCCGGGATCATGGCTGCTATACTGTGCCCGGGTTGTGGGAAAACACGGTTTGGTGATAGGGGTCGATACCCGGAAAATCACTCTTGAGCTGCCATCTCACGTCCATTGTATTCAGGCCGATGTTTTCGAGCTTGCACCTGCCGACCTTCATCATTTCTCTACGGAGTTTGACGTGGTGCTGAGTGACCTGGCGCCAGCGACCACGGGAATTCGTTCTGTTGATAGCAATCGCTCATCTCTGCTCTTCCAGCGAGCTGTGGTTCTGGCCGACGACCTGTTGGTGCCTGGCTCGCATTTCCTTGGTAAGATTTTCCAGGGCTCCGGTTTCGACGCAATTGTCCAAGAACTGAAGAGTAAATTTCGTAAGGTTAGGGGCATCAAACCTCGCGCCACCCGCAAAGAGAGCAAGGAGATCTTCCTCGTTGCCATGGACAAAAAATCGTGAGGCCTTTATCCTATAGCGGGCTGGTATGCGTTCAGGGTTCCGTAAATAGGAGATATGGCACTGAGACGGAGACGCGAGGACGCGGAGACACAGCGAAACGGGGATTAGAGGGCAGAGGACAGCGAGCAGTAGACCGCAAAGGGTCATTTGGCCACTAAAGGTGGCCGTCATGACGCTTCGCTGTCATGTATAGTATGTGTCGTGACGACTCAATGACGGCCGTAAGGTTTAATGACAGCCGAGCGCATGTGAACGAAGTGAAAATGACCATGATGGGACCCTGTACCCGATACCCTGCACCTCAACTACTGACTACTCAACTATTACTAAAACCCGAACAAAACAATGACTGCCAACAAGAAAAAGTGCACTTGATTCGGAGGGAACACCAATGTCCGGACATTCAAAATGGCACAGCATCCGCCACAAAAAAGGTGCCACGGACGCCAAACGGGGCAAAATATTTTCTAAGCTGATCAAGGAGCTTATGGTCGCCGCTCGACTCGGTGGTGGCGATCCCGCTGGCAATCCACGGCTCCGAACTGCCATTGCCGCAGCCAAGGCTGAAAACATGCCCAAGGAGAACATCGAGCGGGCCATAAAAAGGGGTACCGGCGAGCTGGAAGGAGTTAACTACGAGGAATCTATCTACGAAGGCTATGCTCCGGGCGGCGTCGCCGTACTGGTTGAGGTCATGACCGACAACAAGAATCGCGCTGCTGCAGATATCCGTTACATCTTCAGTAAACGGGGGGGTAGCCTCGGTGAAGCCGGCTGCGTGGCTTGGATGTTCGACAAGAAGGGTTTGATCATCTTTGAGCAAGACCAAGTCAGCGAAGATGAGATCCTGGAAATAGCCCTCGAAGCAGGTGCCGATGATGTGGTCACCACCGAGGACCAGTTTGAAGTGCATACTGACCCTGCTGCCCTTGAATCAGTGAAGCAGGCCTTTGATGACCAGGGCCTCCGTTACACCATGGCAGAGATAACCATGGTGCCCCAGAACACCGTGAAGCTGGATGAAGAATCCCAGGCGGTACAGGTGCTCAGGCTTATGGAGGCCATTGAGGACTCTGACGATGTTCAGAAGGTTTACGCCAATTTCGATATCCCTGATGAGATCCTCGAACGAATAACGTAGGTTGGTAAGCAGTAAGCGGTAAGAAGTCAGGAGCCAGGAGTTAAAAGGCAAAGAGCATAGAGCAAAGGGCATAGAGTAAGGAGTTAGAGGTCAAAGGTCAGAGGTCTGAAAGCAAAAACAACAGATTAATCTGGGTCAACTGCTGGCTGCTGGCTACTTTAACATTACACTTTGTGCAGTAGCAGGTAAGATTCCATGAGAATAATCGGCATAGATCCAGGCTCTGCGGTTACCGGCTATGGCATTGTGGAGCTGGTGAATCTCCGATTGTGCCACGTGGCCAGCGACCGGATTGTCTCCCCCGCACGGATGCCTTTTCACCATCGGCTCAAGAGAATTTATCAGGAACTGGAGAAGGTCATAGCCTGCCACGCCCCAGAGGCTATGGCCGTAGAGGATCTCTTTATAGCGCGGAACATAAAAAGCGCCCTGAAACTGGGTCATGCCCGGGGCGTGGCCATTTTGGCCGGCTTAAATGCCAATCTCGCCATTGCCGAGTATTCTCCACTGGAGGTAAAAAAAGCACTTGTGGGATACGGCCGTGCCCACAAAATACAAGTCCAGGAAATGGTCCGCACCCTGCTGTGTCTCGGCGAGCTCCCCGAGTCCAACACAGCGGATGCCCTCGCTGTCGCCATCTGTCATCTGCACTGTTGTCAAGGTGCTGGGAGGCTCACCCACGGGAGGCGAGGATGATTGCCCATATCCAGGGACGCCTTCACTTCAAGTCACCAGAATACCTCATCATTGACGTCGACGGCGTTGGCTATCAGATTTACGTGCCGCTAACCACATTCTACGATCTACCCGATGTGGAAAGTACGGTGGCACTGCACGTCCATACCCATGTACGTGAGGATGCCCTGCAGCTCTACGGTTTTCAATCACCAGAGGACAAGGCGCTGTTTGTGCGCCTCATAAGCGTTGCCGGCATTGGCCCCCGTTTGGCGGTAAATATCCTTTCGGGGATTACTCCGGCTGAGTTGGCAGATACAATATACCGCGGGGATCTCGCCAGGCTCATTTCCATACCAGGCGTGGGGCGGAAGACCGCAGAACGTATCATGGTGGAGATGAGGGACAAACTCGCCGCCCTGCCATTGGGACAAGAGGTTGCTGTGCCAATGAAACGCGCCGGTTCTGACGCCATGGCGGAGGACGCCCTCTCAGCACTGCTCAATCTGGGCTACAAGAAGGGTGTGGCCCAGCGGGCTGTGGATAAAGCTAGAGAGCGGCTGGAAGGAGAGATCACCCTTGAGAGTCTACTGAAGGAGTCGCTCCGCACGCTAGCTTAACTGGCTGCTCGCTAATGCGACCAGCGTCCGCAGTCAGTATTCAGTAGTCAGTTGTACTCAATGATCAGCTATCACTTGCAGATTTCAGTTTGCTATCAAATGACGAGTGACTAGTATGACCACGGACCACGGACCACGGACCACGGACAAGAAAATGGAAGAACGGCTGTTCAACGGCGAAGAACGGGACGAGGAAGTTGGCTTCGACGCCAGCCTGCGACCCCTTAGCCTTGCTGAATTTGTGGGCCAGGAAAGGATTAAGGAAAACCTTAGAGTCTTCATTGAAGCGGCCAGGGCACGACATGAGGCCCTTGATCACGTGCTCGTTCATGGCTTTCCCGGTCTGGGCAAAACCACTATCGCCTATATAATCTCTCAGGAACTCAACGTTAACATCAGGACATCCTCGGGACCGGTGTTGGAACGGGCCGGGGATCTCGCCGCAATCCTCACGAACCTGGAATCGCGCGATGTCCTGTTTGTTGATGAGATTCACCGGCTGAGCCATGTGGTGGAAGAAGTTCTCTACCCTGCCATGGAGGACTTTCAGCTGGATCTCGTCATTGGCCAGGGGCCCAGTGCCAGGACCGTAAAGCTGGACGTGCCCCACTTTACCCTTGTGGGCGCCACCACCCGTGCCGGGCTCCTGACCCCGCCTCTCCGTGATCGCTTCGGTGTTGTACTCCGTTTGGATTTCTATAACCCGGAAGAACTGGCTCTCATTGTCAGTCGAGCGGCCAGGATCCTCGGGATCTCCATTGATGAAAGTGGAGCCATGGAAATCGCCCGGCGATCCCGCGGCACCCCCAGGGTGGCAAACCGACTCCTGCGCCGAGTACGTGATTATGCCCAGGTGCGGGCTGATGGCATCATTAACCGCCCAGTCACCGATTCCGCGCTGAAAATGATCGGTGTGGATGAGAAGGGACTTGACAAAATGGACCGCAAGATTCTCCTCACCCTCATCGACAAATTTGAGGGTGGCCCCGTTGGCATCGACACCCTCTCCACCGTCGTGGGTGAGGAGAGGGATACCCTTGAGGATGTCTATGAACCGTATCTCGTCCAGGAGGGCTATTTAAATCGCACACCCAGAGGCCGCATGGCCACCCGACTCGCCTACGAGCACTTTAACCGATCCCCAAATCAGCAGGGCCAGCAGCAAAAACTGTTTGAAAAGGAAAAGCGAGAGTCCTGACCACGCTCAACACTACGAACAACCGCTGGCCGTCATCGAGTTAGGAATCTTTTTTACCGCACCCGGTTTTATTCTTGACAAAAGCTGTACACCAACTTTATGATGAACATCTCTTAGTGGGCCAATCACCAATATTTTTGATTCGCCGGCGGCGCAAATGTTGAAGTGGATCCTGTCAGTTAGGGGACTGTGCCTGATCCTCACGAATCCAGCCATCAACTCGAGTGATCAGGACGCTGAGCGCACCTCCATCAAAAAGCAGGCGCATCCTCGCGATTGACGAAGTCGACACCCGGTAACATTTAATCACCTGAAGCACTTGCTCGAGGCTTGTGCCCGTCCTGCGAGGCACGCCTCGTCAGCAAGCTGATGCAGCTGTTTATACAGGTGGGAGGTGCTTATGGTCGGAGGTTCCCCGCGGCACGAGAGGACCAGCACCGTGCTGGTTGTCGATGATGATATGGAATTAAGAGAGCTCCTTTCCGTGGAGCTTGAATCTCAAGGACTTGGTGTTGAAACCGCAATGAATGGTGTTGAAGGAGTGAACAGAGCCCGAACGTTAAAACCTGACATCATCCTTATGGATCTCTTGATGCCTGAAATGAATGGAATCGAAGCCACGAGAATGCTAAAAAAGGATAAAGATACACGACACATTCCGGTAATTATGGTAACATCTGAGGAAAAACAAGAAGATATGATTAGGGGATTAGAGGCTGGCGCCATAGACTATATAACAAAACCTTTCTTTTTACCTGAACTCAAGGCAAGAGTAAACGCGGTATTACGATTCAAGAGTATCTATGATGACCTAATTTCAGTGCGAGATCATATCATCAAGGAACAGATGATAAACACTATCAAACAAACAACTTCAATTGTCCAGGGAACTATTGACGATAATTTAGAAGTAATCACTACAAAATTTAATAATTATTACCATAATCAGCAATATCCATCGAAAGATGACTTAGGTAGAATTGAAATTGCTGTTAGTAATATAAAAAATACTGTCGTAAACCTAGGCTTTCTTGATTCGTTTGCCTTTAAAGTTTACGAAACAATATCCGGAATTGTCGAGAAAAATTACTGATATTAAAATTAGATTCATAGTTTCAATCAACTGTTAATGTGTTCCTTATATTCTCTTAATACGTTCCGCTCACCTCATTTGGTCCCGTAACAAACTCCTGCTCGGAACAAAAAAGCCGCAAGGAGTCCCACCGTCGGGGATAACTTGCGGCTTTTTCTTAGACGGGTTGTTGTCGCTGGTTTGGTTAGTGATCCGACTCCTTTTTCCGGAGATTCATAATAGTTCTAGCCAGGGCAACCATGAGACCCAGGCCGATGGCTCCCAGCGCACCGTAAAAGGCAACGAAGAAAACAGTATGGCTGGGATCATACCATGGTATGTCCCACGGCAGCAAGCTCGCGAGGCTCCGTTTCAGGCCCAAGCACAAAAGTTCTCCGATGTACATGCTATCTTCCCTGTTGTTACTCGGAAGGTATGATGTGAAATGATTAGCAAAGTATGTCTCTGTTGTCAATAGAAAAGGCAAAGAGCATAGGGCAGGGCATGGGGGGGGGTAATTTCGAATTGCGAATTTCGAATTGCGAATTTGAGATTGCAGATTGGGGATTGGGAAAGGCATAGGGCATGGAGCAGAGGGAAATACAGTGGGCAGCTGGCAGCTAGCAGCAGGCAGTATCGTTATCCGTTATTAGGTATTCGTTATTTGGGAGATCTGCCGCTATGAACTGCCATGACGACATCTACGACTTTCACGATTTGACGAATTAACGAATTAACGAATCGACAAATGACTACTGGATTCTTTGATTGCAGACTTCGGATTGCGAAATGCGAAATGCGAAATGTGAAATGACTAATTGGGTAGGGAACCAAGCCCAGAAATGAAAGGAGGGGATGAAGCCTAACTTCCATCCCCTCTCAAGGTCCGTTTATTACTCGAGTCGGATGTATCCATCATTGCCCCCTATATATAACGGTCTTGCCACTGGGATCGATGGTGCAGCGTTTGAAGAAGTCCTTCAGGGACCCGCCCAATTGGTCACGGTTGCAGAAGTAGTAGTCGAGAACCCGTTTTTTTACATCGGTCCGGTTCTTTCCTCTGATCATTACGACTTTCATGGTAACCACCCCCTTTCATTTAAGATTTCGGATTTCGGATTTCGGATTAAAAATAATAAAAAGCTAATCAAGGACTAAGTGAATTCCGCAATCCGCATTCCCAATTCCTCAATGGAGTTACTCCAACACTCGCTAGATTGACCTTGCCAACTACTCCTTAACTCCGTAACGAGACTACTGAATGTGGTTTACTGCAAAAGAAAACCCCGAGCCATATGGTCCCGGGGCTTGTCGGCACAGATCTGTTTGGACCCTCTAGGGTCTTCGGAATACGAACTTCAGACGTACCGAACCGAGCCCGTGATTTTGGTGGCTCGTCTGAATTACAACTGGACTGCAACTATTACTAGACGGATCGTCCAATGTATGTTCCTTGTATCAGTTCCAAAACACCACGCGTCATATAATCCCATTTCACCTGTTTGTCAAGAAGTTTTTCAAATGTCCGTTGTCCGTTGTAGCTCACTTCGTTCGCAGCATAGCGCATAGCGGCAAGCGCATAGCGTCAAAAATCCTTAACCCTGTAGCCTGAACCCTATACCCTATGCCCCATGCTCCATGCCCATAATGGCCACGGACAATGGACTTCATCCTTGTGCTTGCCTTTCAGGATATAAGTTCTTATAATTTCTACTGTTATGGGTAAATTTAAGCGTTTGAAGAATCAGACCTTGGCTAAGGTTTACACGAAGGTCCCGGCACTTGTGGACCTTTATGCTAAGGGGGCGGACCTTGTAGTCCATACCAGCACGCCTTTCACTCCCCTGAGCAAACCACTTGACCGCTGCCAACTCGCCCTGATCACCACCGGCGGCATGCACGCTAAGGACCAGAAGCCTTTTGACATGGTGGACAAGAGAGGCGACCCCTCCTATCGAGAGATTCCCTCAGACATCAGCGTGGGACAACTGACCATCACTCACGACTACTATAACCACACTGAGGCCCTGGCTGATCCGAACCTCTTGCTCCCCATAGAACCTCTGCGGTTACTGCACCGCCAGGGCCTGATTGGCTCGATTGGTCCCAGGTTTTTCAGCTTTATGGGCCACATTTCCGGCGACCACCTCAAGACATTGATTCACAGTACCGCACCGGAGGTTGCTGGGGCCTTGATTGCCGACAATGTGGACGCGGCATTTCTGACCCCTGCTTGAGGTCTCTGCAATCAATCCGTTGGATTGATTCAGCGCATCTTCGAAGAACAGGGAATCTCTACGGTATCCATCTCGCTCAACCTAGCCATCACCAAAAAGGTGAAGCCTCCACGGGCATTATTCCCCGGATTTTCACTGGGTCAGCCCATGGGGCGAGCCCACGACCTGGAGATCCAGACGCGGGTACTCCAAGATGGTCTGAGTTTGCTGGAGACGGATCTGGAACCGGGTAGTGTGGTAGTCAGGTCGTACTAGACGCAGAGCCCAGAATTGCGGATTGTGGATTGCGGATTGTGGATTTTAGATTTGAGATTGCAGATTGCGGATTTCAGATTGCAGATTGGGAAAGGCATAGGGCATGGAGCATAGGGAAATACAGTGGGTAGCTGGCAGCTAGCAGCAGGCAGTATCGTTATCCGTTGTTAGGTATTCGTTATTTGGGAGATCTGCCGCTATGAACTGCCATGACGACATCTACGACTTTCACGATTTGACGAATTAACGAATCGACAAATGACTACTGGATTGTTTGATTGCGGATTGCAGATTTTAGATTTTAGATTGCAGATTTTAGATTGCAGATTTTAGATTTTAGATTGCAGATTGCGATCTCTGACCCCTGATCTCTGACTTCTGACTTCTGATCTATGCTCTGTGCCCCATGCTCCACGCCCCATGCCTGGTGCCTTGCGCCGTGTGCCGGCCAAAACTTTAGCGTAATAGAAAAACTCTTGCCAGCCCACGCACTGAGAAGACATCCGCCGGATCTCTCTCTCCGAGCACTATTTGTCGAGCTACCCCCCGCACGGCTGGGTTGCGAGCAGCCTTTTCAATGAGTAGGTTTGCGAATGCTTTGAAGTGAAACCATCGCTGCGCTGCCAGGTAGCCTCGATGACGCCCGCCAAGGGCCTGGCGGAGCTCTCGTTCATAGCGGGCCAAAGCCTGCCGTGAGATGTCATCGTTCCCTAGGGCCTCGACCGCAACGGAAGCCGCTATTCGGCCGCTCTCCAGGGCGGTGCTAATCCCCTCCCCGATAAATGAAAATGTAAGGCCAAGCGCCTCTCCAAGCACCAGCAGTCCTGGCGCACAAGCTTGTGAACCTCGAAAACCCGTACGCATCTTGGCTGCTTTGATTGGAGCTATATGCTCTGCTCGGCTCAGTAATCTGGACAAAGGCTCGACATGTTTGTAGAAGTTCTTCAGATTCTGCCCGAAACGGGGCATCCTCCTCCTGCCATCCAAGAAGATTCCACAGCCTACATTGAAAGTACCTCCACCCATTGGAAACATCCAGCCATAACCGGGGAGGAGACGACGGTCGTAGGTTACGATCATGGAGCTTTCATCGAGAGGCTCGCGAGGCCGAAAATATCCCCGGACTCCTAGGGCACTGTGACTTTTGTCCTCTAGAACTCTGAAGACACGGAGCATCTGGGAATTGGCTCCGGTTGCCAGGAGAACCAACCGCGCCATGATCCTTACCCTCTTTCCCTCCTGATCAAAGCCTACCGCCCCCCTGAAAGTTTCGCCCTGTAACAATGGTTCCGTAATCTCTATGCCACCCAGGAAATCGGCTCCCCGGTTGCGGGCCTCGTCCAAGAGGAGGGCATCGAGCTCGCTGCGACGCAAGGTGAAGAAATCTCCTTCCAGCTCACACTCGCTGCCATTAGGTGCCACAAAAAGAATGCTGCGAATGGGATGCGCTTTCTTTCGCACCGCGGCGTCAAGGCCAACACCGCTCAGAATAGCGAGGCTGTCCTCAAGAAGGCCGTCACCGCATATTTTTTCCCTGGGGAAGGTAGCGCGGTCCACCACCAGAACTCTGACGCCCTTACTCGCCAGCTCAATGGCAGCCATGCAGCCCGCTGGCCCGGCGCCAACAACGAGAACGTCGGTTCGTAGAGCCTGGTTCAATGTTTCTCCCACCTTGTTAACGAGAGCAAAAAACGAAATTATTGATAGGCCGCAACATTATAACCGGAAGGCAAGAATCCGCAAGCAGGAACCATTTCCTTAAAGCTGGCAAGAAGAAACAAAACTAGTACCTCATCAAAGATGCAGGGCTCGGAATCCAGGAGTCACAAGGCTTAGAGCAGAGAACATAGATCAGAAGTCAGAGTTCGCAATCTCAAATCTGCAATCCCACATCCCAAATTCGCAATCCGAAATCCGAAATCCGAAATCCGAAATAATCTAGCTCCATGCTCGCTGCTCTGTGCCACTTCTCTTGGCTACTTGCCCTGAGCCTGCCTGCCCTGAGTTTATCGAAGGGGTCGAAGGGTCGATCGGCTGGCTTAAGAAACAACGAGACCGGCTAGCCGTTCTTATAAGAAGTCGGCCTTGCCGGTCTCTTCCATGCCTAGGTTGAACACCTTTACTTACTCGGTAATTTCAAATTGGAGTTGCTTCAGCACGGTACCTGCCGAGTCGAGCACATCTACCCGCCAAGAGCCGATTTCATGGGATTGAATGATCTTAGAGCTCCAAGTGCGCCAGCCGTCCGAATTCACATCAAGGTCTACCCTGGCCCGCTCGGTGGCGCCGTAGTACCAGACATGGGTGACCTGTGTGGGACTCTGGACGCCGGCAATCTTCGTAAAGCAGTAGAGGGTGCCAACCGAGGCTGAGAAACTCACTCCGGCATCCACGGGCTCGCGGTCAACTACATCTTGGGCAATGGCGGCCACTGCCACTTCCAGTGAAGGAGCCTCCTGTGCCTGTATGGCTCCAGGTAACCAGATGAAGGTGCCAATTAAAACGATGAGGATAGTGAGGTTGGACAGAAACTTTTTCATGGTCGCTCTCTCCTTAGGTGAGGGGTTGGTAACGTAAGCAGACCTGTTGTCAGCACAACACCAAACGGTTTCCATCCATAAATGGCCCTTTTCTCTGCCTCAACCGGATCGATCTTCGGGGTCTCTTGTGCGACCCAAAGCCCCTGTGTAATCCTTTGATATTCTTGATCTTACGAAAAATTGCTCATTTATGAATTGGAAACAGCAGCTAGCGTCCATCCGGAGCATCCAGATAGACACGAGCCGGTTGCACATTTAAACACAATGGCGTGCTTCTTGCAATATAAAAGCAACCCGAAACAGGCAAGTAAACATTACAACCCATTGCTACTACTGAGTCCCCGACGAGAAGAATCGCAAGGGGCTTCATGATCCTATCGGGGAAGGGGTGAAGCAAGGTGGTACGATTTTCTGATCTGGACAAGAAGGCTGTTCCGAAGGAAGCCGAACCAATCGGTTCGGCAGTTGAGGATCTGTCACAAGAAGCAAGCACCCCTTTTGATAGCAACGATTGGTACCAGCGTGCCTGCCGGTTTCTCGAGGATGTTTTTGGAAAGGTCCGTACTGGAGAGAAACCGAATCTGAGTGAAGGTGAGAACCTCATTGAAGAGATTGTGCAGGCCTGCTTGCAAAGCAATCTGCCGCAGGAATTACTCATCAAGGCCCAATATGGAGACGAAACCAGCTCGTTCCTCATCAACAAAGCGGTCAACGTAACCGTCTTCGCGATTTTCATGGGGGATACTTTAGGATTGCCCAAAGAGCCATTGGCGGAATTGGGGCTTGCCGCTTTACTTCACGATATCGGAAAAATCCGGGTTCCTGAACACATCCTCTTTAAAGAAGCAACCCTCACCGAGGAAGAGTTAGCGGTGCTGCGAAAATACCCCAACGATAGTTTCGAGATACTGAACGCCCTCGGTGATAAATACCACTACCTCGCCGAATGCGCCCTGCATGTAAACGAGAGGCTGGATGGCAGCGGCTTCCCGCAGGGGCTCCAAGGAGATGAAATCAACCCCTACGCCCGGATCATAGGCATACTGGAGCTCTACGAAGCCATGACCCATAACCGACCCCAGCGACAGAAGCTCTCCCATTTCGAGGCGGTGAAGGAGATCATAAAGACGAAAAAACGCGCCTTCCAACGTGAACTCCTGAAGGCCTTTCTGAACACCTTCGCCATTTTCCCGCTCCATTGCATAGTCAAGCTGAATTCCGGAGCCATCGGCAGGGTCATCCAAACCTATAAAGAACAGCCCCTGCGACCGAAAGTAGAGATCATTGTGGATGCGCAAAAAAGGCGAGTAGAGGTACCGCGGACGCTTGATCTAAGGGAACAGCAGGTGCTCTATGTTGTAGACGCACTCACGGAAGAAAATCTCAACGGGTGAGGTTAAACATGTATTTGGAACACTATGATCTTAAAATTCTTCCCTTTGAAAATGCTCCTAACCCGTCCTTCTTTTATCCTTCTTCCATGCATAAGGAGGCTTTGGAACGTTTGCACTACACTGTCTTCCAGGGGAAAGGAGCTGCTATGGTCGTTGGTGGGGTTGGCTGCGGCAAAACCATCATAAGCCATGCTCTGATTCATCGGCTGAGAAGGGACCGCTATCGCGTGGTGGCCATGACCAATCCAGCCTTTGAACCAACTGAATTTCTCGAAATGGTCATGAGACTATTCCAGGTCCCCAATGGATATGGCCGCTCAAAAGCCGAGATGTTGCATTGCCTGGAAAATCAATTGAAAAAAAACATGGAGGAGGCCAAAGGCTCCGTTCTGGTAGTTGATGAAGCCCAGGTTATTCACAACGAGAGAACCCTGGAGGAACTGCGCATGCTTTTGAACCTCCAGTCAAAAAACAAGTTTCTGGTTATCCTCATTCTCCTTGGACAATTGGAGCTGATTGAGAAGGTTTCCAAGGTGGCTCCTCTGAATCAACGAATTTCAATCCGCTACAAACTCACTCCCCTCCCGTATAGAGAAGCTCTCTATTACATCAAGCACCGTCTGACTGTGGCCGGCTGCAAAAAGATGCCGTTTACTGCCGAGGCTCTGGAGGCCATTTTCAGGTACACCAAAGGTATCCCCCGGGAAATTAACAACCTCTGCGATCGTAGCCTTCTTGCCACCTATTTGGCAGACAAGACCATCGTCATTCCTGAAATCGTAGAGGAAGCCTGGAAGGATCTTCACTGAGCCAGCAGGTTGAGTCGGTCGTATTCAGCAGGCAGCTGGCAGCTAGCAGCTGGCAGCAAAAAATCTCAGCTTTACAATGACTTCTAGGAGCAAGCTTCGCTTGCGATTTGAACGCCCCGGCTTTCGGCGGGCACAGAGGCCCGCCCTACTGAATTCTGGATTCTGACTCCTGTCTTCTTATACTCTATGCCCTATGCCCTATGCTCTATGCCTTCGTAAATCACCTTCTTCGACCTCTATTTATCGCGAGCTGGAGCTCGCTCCTACAATAATTGAGACTTTGGCTGTAGGAGCAACCTCCTGGCTGCGAACGCGCCGGTTGTGCCGGTTTGCCCGTGAATAGCAATTGTCCATCTGGAAAGCATTTTTCTGGATGTCATTCTGAGGAGTCCCGCGGTGGCGGGGCGACGAAGAATCTCATCGCTAATATGGGGCCATAGAGATTCTTCGCGGAGTTTATCCCTTCGACGGGCTCAGGGTAGGCAGGCTCAGGACAGGCTGACAGCTGGTAGCTGGCAGCAAAAAATCTCAGCTTTACAATGACTTCTAGGAGCAAGCTTCGCTTGCGATTTGAACGCCCCGGCTTTCGGCGGGCACAGAGGCCCGCCCTACTGAATTCTGGATTCTGACTCCTGTCTTCTTATACTCTATGCCCTATGCCCTATGCCCTATGCCTCCCCAAAACACCTTCTTCGATCCCTATTTATCGCGAGCTGGAGCTCGCTCCTACAGTAATTGAGACTTTGGCTGTAGGAGCAACCTCCTGGTTGCGAATGCGCCGGTTGTGCCGGTTTGCCCGTGAAATCGCCAGTGTCCATCCGGAAACTCGGTAATGTCATTCTGAGCGGAGCGAAGAATCTCTGCGACCAAAGAGAAGGGAAGATTTTATCTCTTGTCTGAGAGGATTTTCTAGACAACCCTATAATAGCGTCTAG
>CAYFXH010000115.1:0-5190 GCA_964346905.1 uncultured Desulfobacteraceae bacterium
GACCCCTGCCGGAAGTTCTGGCCGAAAAGTTTCGAAATGCGCATAGCGCGTAGCGCAGAGCGCATAGAGCATAGGGCATGGAGCAGCAGGGCGTAAGGCGTAAGGCAAAAATCCACTTTTCTTTCAAACCTGAAGCCTTGTACCTCGAGCCTTGAGCCTAGTTGTGAACGAAGTGAGCAACCAGGACTACGGACCACGGACATTAGATGAGCAGGTTGCGAAATTCCTCTTTCGGTGGAGTTTTGACGGTAATCTCCCGTTCATCCTGGCCCATTAGTATGACAACCGCTTCTTCGCCAGTGGCGGCATCGCTGTAGGCGGCCACAATTGCCGCAGCCAATTCCTTCTCTCGCTGGCTGGCTTCAGTCGCTAGCAGCGCAGTGGGACCCGGAACCCCCTTGACGGTCAAAAGAAGATCTTCCTCCCCACTCAACTCCTGAAGTTTCACATTATCGGCATGTACCCGGCCCACCACGAGACGTCTGCCGCTGGAGAGTCGCAGATGGCGACCCCACTTGAGCAGTTCCACGTCGCGAAGTTCCACCTTTTCCTGCGTGGCGAAGAGGTCTCGCAGCCGGTCGGAAAATCCACTATGAGTAAGCAAACACCCCCCTCCCGGACTTGGATACTCTGTAAGGCCGTAATGGTCAGCCAGAGCCATTTGCCGCTTTCGGGAACGTCCATGTATATCTAGAAGCCTCTGTCTATCGACCTTCCTTTCTTTTTCTGGAATAGTTTCCGGTAGCAGCTTAGCACTGAGCGGCCGGAGAATGTAGCCTCCGTATCCCGAGAGCTTATCCACTGCCATGAGTGCATCTCTTCTCTGCGACATGGGGCGTTGGCCCAATACCTCGCCCGTGCACAGCAAATCATAGCCTTCAGCTTCCATGATTCCACCAGCCTCATGGAGCATGAGTGCATGGCAATCGATGCACGGGTTCATCTGGCTGCCGTAGCCGTATTTAGGGTCCTGGAGCATCTCCAGATGAGAGGCTCCAATATCCACCACCCGCAGAGTAACCCCAAGCTGGCTGGCTGCCTTCTCCGCGCGCGCTGGCCCAAAGAAGGGAGTTTGAAAGGTAATACCCGTCATCTCGATATCCTGATCTTGAAGCACTCTTACTGCCAACATGCTATCGAGGCCTCCGGACATTAAACCGAGAGCACGAACCCTCATCGAGCACTTCTCCTTTCCGAAGGGAATCTCATGAAGCCTAAGCAAACTTTCTTTATATTTAAGTAGGTCTTAATGGGTTCGAAATCCGAATATCGAATATCGAAATCCTAAACAAATTCAAAATTGGTCCTCCGGACTCCCCACCCTTCGGGCGGGTCCCCAGTTTCAAATTCTCCAATGTTCAAAACTGAATCGCAATCCCGATTACACAACTATTTTGTCTCCTCGTTTTGAATTTCGTGCTTTGGTCATTTGGATTTGTTTCGGATTTCGGATTTAGTACTTCGAATTTGTCCATATTGTCACCGTGTCGCCACTGCTGTCTGCTGGCCATAGTCGCAGTGCTCAAGTAGCGGGCACTGTGGACATTTTGGCTTCCTGGCCGTGCATATCTTCCGGCCATGCTGGATGAGCTGGTGCGAGAAAGCTGTCCACTTTTCTTCCGGCACTAGCTCCATCAAGTCGAATTCAATCTTCACCGGATCTCGCTGTTGGGTGAGCCCTAGCCGATTACTGATTCGACCAACATGGGTATCCACGACAATGCCAGGGATATTAAAGGCTGTACCCAGGATTACGTTGGCCGTCTTCCTACCAATTCCTGGCAGTTTGACCAACTCCTGCAGACTATCCGGCACCTCACCCTGAAATTGCTCTTTCAATGCCGCACCACAGTTCTTCAAGCTCTTGGCCTTGTTCCTGAAGAATCCAGTGGGTCGTATATCCTCCTCTAGCTCGCTGGGGGCAGCATCGGCATAATCTGCTGCGGTTTGATATTTCTTGAACACCCTCTTGGTTACCTGATTCACCCGCTCATCCGTGCATTGAGCTGAAAGCACGGTGGCCACCAGAAGTTCTAGGGGATTGTTGAAATCCAGGCTGCATTTGGCCTTGGGATACGTCTCTTCCAAAATCTCGAGTATCGCCGGTACGTTCTTCATACGGTTTCCCCATTCAGCTCACTTCGTTCACCGCATAGAGCAAAGCGCGTAACGTCAGTAATCAGCCCACAGCTAGCAGCAGGCAGCGGGCAGGTTTAAGGCATAGAGCATGGGGCATGGAGCATGGGGAAAAAGATAAAGAAATCAGAGATCGGAAGTCAGAGGACAGATCACAGAGGGATTGGGTATTTCGAATTTCGGATTGCGAATGTAACTGCAAGGAGCCAGGAGTCAGAATCCAGAATCCAGAAAAGATTGGAAAACAGCGAGTCTCTTTTACCTACTGACTACTGACTACTGGCTACTTTGATTTATACCCTGTACCTTGTACCTTGCACCCTGTACCGGAATTTCCAGGAATTCTGACTACGACTCTATGCCCTATGCTCTATGCTTGCTATACAATTGAGGTTCGTGGTTGGCTAAGAGTAACATAAATGCTTTCTGACACCTACCCTATCCGGACATCGTCTGGGAAACCTGCTCCTTCCCCCGCTTAGCATGATTTTTGATGGGCCCAGTTTCGAGTTCAATGGCTTTGCCGGCAAACGTGGCCAGCCGTCTTGGAGTACTGGAGTATTGGAGTGTTGGAAAAAGCTAAACCCCAAGATCAACTTTTTAATAAGTCTTTGCATCACTCCATTACTCCACCACTCCATCACTCCAGCTGACTTCCGCGGGAAGGATAGACACCTGAAACCCCTCTGGAGGCAGCTTGAAGTCGGCTCCTTTAGGCCGGGATTCTTTACTTTAGTTCATGTGCTGTTAATTTGCTTGACCCCGGACAGCAGTTCAGTTAGCATCACCGGTGCCGCAACTGAGAGGAATTCGGAGTCTGTGCCGTGAAAAAAGATGCCACCTCCTCAGAGGGCCGAATCGTAGCTGTCTCTGTCAGCAGCCGCAAGGGAAAAAAGAAAACAAACCTTCCCGCTTGCGAGTTGCTCAGGGACAAAGGCTTAGAGGGTGATGCCCACGCCGGTGACTGGCATCGGCAGGTAAGCCTCCTGGCCATGGAAAGTATAGCCAAGATTCGAGCGAAAGGACTGGAGGTTGCTCCTGGGGATTTTGCGGAGAATATCACCACTACTGGCCTCGAGCTTTGGGAACTTCCGCTGGGAACCCGGCTGGTGGTGGGAAGGAAAGCACTTCTGGAGGTCACTCAAATCGGTAAGGAGTGCCACGATCGTTGTGCCATCTATCACCAGGTGGGAGACTGTGTCATGCCCAGGGAGGGAATTTTTGCTCGCGTTCTCCATGGCGGCACCATCCAACCTGGTGATACCATCAGGCCTCTGCCGAGGGAAGAAACCTAACCTATCTTCAGCGGTGATAGAGGTTACTAAATCCGAAATCCGAATATCCAAATACGAAACAAATCAGAAATTGGTCCTTCGGACTCCCCACCTGAAGGTGGGGCCCCGGTTTCAAATTTCAAATGTTCGAAACCTTGCCGATTCAACCTTGAAGTAACTGAGTATTAGAGATCGGAGATCATTCGAAGCCCAAGAATCTTTTTTTGTTTTGAATTTTGTGCTTTGGTCATTTGAATTTGTTTAGGATTTCGTGCTTAGAATTTCGAATTTAGAGGCTGTGCTTTAAACTTGTAATTTCGATTCGACTTCTAATGAGACTCGAATGGAGGTCCTTAATGATCCTCAACATTGTCTGTCCTTTCTGCGAGACAAAACACCCCATTCCCATTGATTTTGACGATGTGTACACCTGCGACTGCGGAGCCTGTTACAGAATCTGCAGCAGTGCTCCCTTCGAAAACGACATGACCATGATCGCCAAAGACGTCTGGGAGAACGACTGCCTGCCCCTTCCTGAAGAGGAGGAAATGGGATTCTGCCAGGTGGTGGTTAACCGCGAGTTCGATCGACTCATTTCGCTGAAACAAGCAATGGACGAGACCTCCGAAATGCGTTTCTGTAAATTTGACCCCTCTGCGGAGTTGGCCCTCGTCTGGATGAAGAGACCATAGGCAGCTCGGCTGGTCTATAACCTATTGAACTCAAAACAAGTTTGTTTCCGTATCACTTGTTACCCCACCCATGGAATAATGGAGTAGTAGGGCAGTAGTGGAGAACGGTATTCCCGGATTTCTCATTCCCCGCCAGAAAGTCATATGCGACACGTTCAACCATTGTTCCACCATTCCAGCATGCCAATCGTCCTGATGCGGAACAACATGGAGCTAACCTGTGGGACGATTTCGCCTCGCTCTCATCTCCATGCCCTGGCCGCTGGCCAACCGCCCCTCCATACAACTGGGAAGTCTCAAGAGCTTCCTCAAAGTCAAGGCACCAGACACCCAGGTTGACTGTATCCATCCGTACCTCGATGTTGCCAACCTGTTGGGAATTCAGCCCTATAACACCATTGCCGAACGAACCTGGGTGGCAGAGTCCATATACGGGTACCTGCTCAATCCGAAAAAACGACCTGAGATCTCGGATCTTGTTTGTAGAGAACATGATGATAGGGCGAAAGAGCCCCCCCCGGATCTAAAAACCATCTCCGGCCAAATCCGGCGGTTGCACCAAGATCGACACCTGAATCTGCCCTGGTCTTCATACGATCTCATCGGTTTTTCCATATCCCTCTCTCAGCTAACCTCTTCACTGTATCTGATCAGGCAGATTCGAGACCGTCATCCCGGTTGTCTGATAGTGGTGGGTGGATCCAGTTGCGCAGGCGAGTTAGGCCATTCCCTCCTCGCCCATGTACCTCAAATCGATTTTGTGGTTAGCGGCGAAGGTGAGCTGCCGCTTCTGGAGCTAATCAACCGGATCAAGAGAGGTGACCTCAAAGGTGACGACTTTTCCGGACTGCTTTGGCGGGATCCTCGAGGTCACATTAGGGGTGGAGGACTCAACCAGCTGCCAGACCTCAACGAAATCGCTGTGCCCGATTATCACGATTACTTTCAGGAATTGAGTCGACAACCCCGGTTGAGTAATTTACTGCCCAGTCTGCCCCTGGAAACCTCCCGGGGATGCTGGTGGCATCGGACCAGTTCAGGCTCAATTGATCGCGCTTGCAGATTCTGCAATCTCAATCTGCAGTGGC
>CAYFXH010000115.1:5200-14745 GCA_964346905.1 uncultured Desulfobacteraceae bacterium
CGCCAGATCCTGATGGTTTCGTACCACATGATCGCAGTGGCGAGGATACCGAAGTAAAGAGCCATTGCAGGTGGCAGGTGAGATGAAGGAGTTGGCTGCGAAGCACGCGAGTCTGAAATTCTTTTTCGTTGACAACATTCTCGACACCGGCAAGCTCAATGAGCTTTTCAGCTGTATCCGCAGTCTGGATCGAGGTTTCGAAATTTTTACTGAGCTCAGGGCCTCGATATCGCGGCAAGAGCTCATTGGCATGCGGCAGGCGGGGGTAAGCCAAGTGCAAATCGGGGTGGAGGCGCTGAGCACAAGACTTCTGCGGAAAATTAATAAGGGAACCACCACCATTCAGAACATCGAGACCATGAAACACTGTGAAGAACTCGGAATTCAGCATTTGTCCAATATAATGCTCGGGTTTCCGGGCAGTGACGCCGAAGATGTAGCGGAAACCCTTGATAATCTCAAATTCGTCGCACCCTATCAGCCCTTACGCAAAGTGCGCTTCTGGTTGGGCCAAAACAGCCCCGTTGCCTTAAACCCTGAACGCTATGGGATTCGCCGTATTGCAAACCACCCATATTATCAACGGTTGCTCCCGGATTCCCTCGCCAACTCTCTCTGCCTCATGGTAAAGACCTATGTTGGCGATCGCACCCTGCAGAAGCGTCTCTGGCGTCCCGTAACCCGGGAAATAGATAACTGGCGGCAACACTATGAATCACTGCGGCGGCACCATTTTCCGGCACCCTTGCTCGGCTATCGTGACGGAGGAGACTTCCTTTTGATCCGTCGGCGAAAAGATAGCACTGAGGTGGAAACCTTTCGGCTACGCGGATCCTCTCGTGCCATTTACCGTTTTTGTGAAACTCGGCGAACACTTGCAGAAATCCGCAGACAATTTCCTCGCTTTTCCTTGGATCAGCTCCAGGATTTCATCTCCGATATGGTAGCCAAACGGCTGATGTTTCAGGAGGGAAAGCAGGTACTTAGTTTGGCGGTGAATGAGGAGCCACACCGGGTGCTTTGCGGAGAAGATAACTGAATCGCGACTAAAAGCCGCTCCCACAGATAGATAGTTGCATACAGCGTGTTGTGGGAGTGGCTTTCTAGCCACGATCAGCAAACGGGAGAAAGGGCGAGACCGCTGGGCGCAATAAGAAATTAGCAAAGTGTGTAGTGTCCCACTGCCCAGTTTTATATGCGTGCTGCTTGCTGGTTTTCCCTTGACACTTCCTCGGCGGGTCTGCTATGTAGCAAGGCTAACTTTGAGTCCTATTTCCGTAAGGTTAGAGAGTGACCTCGAATCATGCATGGTTCTGGTGGTGGTGGATCTTGAGGGAGAGGTCCGCCCACAGTCCAACATGAACTGATTCAGGCGACATGACAAGGCCGTGGGCGACTCTGAAGCCCACGGCTTTTCTGTTTTTGGGGACAACTCACAATCCTACAATTCATCCGCCTCTCCCCCACAAATGGGGGAGAGGGTCGGGGTGAGGGGGTGAGGAAAGCGAATCTCATTTCACCCCTCATCCTAACCTTCTCCCCTCAAGGGGAGAAGGAACATGACATTAGGTACTTTCGTTTCATGATCTGGACTCAGCTTCCACAATTCTTTGTCTCTGGTCTTACCAGTGGGAGCATCTATGCGCTCATTGCCTTGGGGTTCGGGATCATCCATAACGCCACCGGCATTGTCAACTTCGCCCAAGGAGAGTTCGTCATGCTCGGGGCGATGACCATGATCAGCCTCACTCAGGTTGCCGGCGTGCCCATACCTGTAGCCTTTCCCTTGGCGGTTCTCATTGTCATGGCAGTGGGCTGGTTAATGGAGATTGGACCTATCCGCAGGGCTCGCTCAAACAACATTCTGATTCTGGTGATGATCACAGTGGGCGCTTCCATCACCATGCGGGAAATAGCCATGCTCATTTGGGGCAAAACCCCGCGCACGCTACCTCCGTTCACTGGCGATGAACCTCTGGTCTGGGGCTATGCCGCCATCCTACCGCAAACCCTCTGGATTCTCGGAATTACCTTGCTGGTGGTTGTCCTCCTCGGCTTCTTTTTCACTAGGACCATGGTGGGCAAGGCCATGAGAGCAGTGGCGGAAAATCGGCGAGGGGCTGCTCTCATTGGTATTGCTGTCTACCGCATGACAATGCTTTCTTTCGTTCTCAGTGGTGGCATTGGAGCTGTGGCCGGCATCATTATCACGCCTATAACCACCATGTCATACAGCGCAGGCGTCATGCTGGCACTGAAAGGATTTGCTGCTGCAATTTTGGGTGGTTACGGCAGTATGAAAGGTGCGGTTGTGGGCGGACTGCTCCTCGGCGCCATGGAATCTTTTGGGGCCGGACTTGTTTCCTCTGCGTATAAGGATGCCTTTGCTTTCCTGGTGCTGCTGCTGGTGCTCTTCGTCCGACCTTCAGGTCTTTTTGGGAGGGAAGAGATTAAGAGAGTATAGAGAGAGCATAGCGCAAAGAGCATTGCGCATAGCGTCAGTAATCAGCCGACAGCTAGCAGCGGGCAGGCTTAAGGCAGAGAGCAGAGAGCATAGAGCATGGGGCCGAGGGATTGGGGATTGCGGATTCCGGACTTCGGATTGCGAATTGCGGATTGGGGATTTCGGATTTCGGAATTAAGGGATTTTAGATTCGAGATTGCAGAATGCAGAATGCAGATTGGTGAAAGGCACAAGGTACAGGGCACGAGGTAAAAAAGATAGAATTCAGGAGTTAGGAGACAGGATCCAGGAGAAAAGAGAGATTCGATTTTAATCTTCTTATTCTGGATTCTGACTCCTCGCCACCCAGTTTATCGCGGCTAAAAGCCGCTCCCACAGAGTACTGAAACCTGATATGAGCAAGACTCGGAAAAAATGGATTTACTTCCTTGGACTGACAGTGGTGGTGGGATTGCTTCCCTTCATGGTCAAAGGGGGTTATTACCTGCTGGTCCTCAACATCATTGCCATCAATGGACTGGTGGTATTGGGGTTGAACCTGCTCATCGGCTATGCCGGTCAGATCTCCCTCGGACACGCGGCTTTCTTTGGCATGGGGGCTTACTTGTCGGCCATTTTTACCGCCATGTACAATATGCCGCCCTGGCCGACTTTACTCTTTGTGATGGTCTTTACTGCTGGGGTCGCATATGTGCTGGGTATACCAACGCTTCGGCTTGAGGGCCATTACCTGGTCATGGCAACCCTAGGCTTCAACATCATCATCTACATTCTTATGGTCCAGATGGAATATTGGACCGGAGGACCATCGGGCTTCGCTGGAATTCCTCCGCTTCAACTTGGGCCGCTTCCCATCCAGGGTGACCTCCACTATTACTGGCTCTTATGGTCTTTTTTCCTAGCAATCTTCTTTCTCTCGCTTAACCTGGTGGATTCGCGTGTGGGCCGAGCACTTCGGGCTATTCATGAAAATGAACTTGTGGCTAATGCCATGGGAGTCAATACCGAACGATATAAGGTCATCATTTTTGCAATTAGTGCTGCGTACGCCTCAATGGCTGGCAGCCTCTATGCCCACTACCTCTCGTTTATCAGCCCCAAGACGTTTGATATCTTTTATTCTGTTCAGATTGTCACTATGGTGGTGGTGGGAGGTATTGGCAATCTCTGGGGGGGCCTACTGGGCGCGGCTGTGCTTACGGCCCTGCCGGAAGTACTCCATGCCATGCGTGATTATGCTCTTCTGCTTTATGGCGTAATCTTGATGGGAGTTCTGGTGTTCTTCCCAGAGGGCTTGTTACCAGGACTGGTAAAGCTCTGGTCTGGGAAGCGATCAAAGAGCGTTTTAGTATCAGAATAGGCTCTTACTCAGAAAACCCCTCTCCGCCTGGAGGCTGTGGCCAAATACGTCATCCCGGCCAAGTCCCGCAAAGCGGGACGCGAGCCGGGATCCAGACACCGTCTCCGCGAAACCGGGGAACCAGACTACGTCCCCGCGAAGGCGGGGAACCAGGCATCATTTAGTAATTAGTGATGTGTATTTGTGGATTCCCCTTCGACTTGGCTAAAGGTGGTGAGTCCTTCGACTCTGCTCAGGACCGTGAGCCTGTCGAACGGCCTGTCGAACCACGGATCTCGCCCGCCTATACTTAGGCGGACTCGTTCGGAATGACGGCTTCGGCGAATTGTGACACAGTCGTCTGAGAGGGGAGGAATAAGCCTGCCCGCCACGGTTTCGCCTGCGAGACGGGCTGGTGAGGGGGGAAAGAAGAATCAAATCCCTCTTGAGAGGCTTTCCAACAGGTCCCGAGCGGACTGCATGTCATTCTGAGCCCTTCGACAGGCTCAGGATAAACTCAGCGAAGAATCTCATAGATTCAAGTACTTACACGCTTGAGATTCTTCGGCTAAAGGTTCAGAATGAGGTGGGCGGACAGCCTTCAGAGGGAGTTTCGGAAAAACCATGAAAACTAATAACACTCTCCTAGAGGCAAACAGGGTAACCAAGCAGTTCGACGGCCTGCTGGCAATCGCGGATGTCTCTTTCCATCTAAACTCAGGAGAAATCGTCTCACTCATCGGCCCAAACGGCGCAGGTAAAACTACAATCCTCAATCTTATTTCAGGGGTGTATCCCCCAACCAGTGGCGAGATTTTACTCAATGGAAAGACTATTACTGGGTTCAAGCCGTATCAGATTGCCAAAAAGCGAGTCGCGAGAACGTTCCAGTCAGTGCAGATATTTCAGGAAATGACTGTACTGGAAAATGTCCTATTGGGGTTGCACCACCAATTGGGCAGCGGTTTTTTCAAAGGTATGCTACACTTTCCCGCAGAACGGCGGGAAGAACAAACTGCCATGAATCGAGCCAGCGAAACGCTCGAGCAGTTCGGTATCAGCCATTTAGCGGAGCGAAAAGCAGACAGCATTAGCCTGAAAGAACAGAGATGTTTGGAAATTGCCCGTTCCGTCGTGTCCAGACCCTGTTTAATGCTTCTGGACGAGCCTGCGGCGGGGCTCAACATCCGGGAAACTGAGGAAATGGCTGACATTATCCAGGGATTGCGAAAACGCGGTTTAACCATCCTTCTGGTTGAACATGACATGAACCTGGTGATGAGTATAGCGCATCGGGTCATTGTCTTGCATCACGGCATGAAAATCGCCGAGGGTTCCCCGGAGGAGGTCCAAAGCAATCCGGAGGTAATCCGGGCGTATCTCGGAGGGACGCATAGCGCATAGCGCATGGCGCATAGCGTACGACATTGGACTGATAAATGATTCTAAAAACAGATTTCTCGACATCAACAGATCTACCAAACATCAACACAATCAGGTGCGCACTTAAAACCATACGGACGCTCTGCGCTTAGCGCTATGCGCTCTGCGAGTTTGGTAATGCTTCGTGTAAAAAATATCTCTGCCTATTACGGCAACATCCAGGTATTGCGCCGGGTCACCTTCCATGTCAAACAAGGAGAGGTGGTTTCTCTCATTGGCGGCAATGGGGCGGGAAAGAGCACTCTGCTCAACGTTATCAGTGGGCTCCACCCTGCCAGCTCGGGCACCGTCTCGTTTGAGCGTCAGGAAATTCAGAAACTACCACCAGATAAGATGGTTCGTCTCGGCCTGCTCCAAGTACCAGAGCAGAGGCAAATCTTCAACTCCATGACCGTCACAGAAAACCTTGAACTGGGCTCGTACTGCCTGCCGAAAAAAGAGCAGAAAACGGTTTCTCTTGCCCAACGAGATGAGATTTATCATCTTTTTCCCATTCTGAAAGAGCGAGCAAAGCAAAGGGCAGGTACCTTGAGTGGTGGTGAGCAGCAGATGCTGTCCATCGCTCGAGCACTCATGGCCAAACCTCGAATGCTCCTCCTTGACGAGCCCTCTCTGGGATTGGCACCATTAGTGGCGCAGGAGATTTTTCAGGTGACGCGTACGCTTCAGGATAACGGCACCACCATACTTTTGGTGGAGCAGAACGCCCAAGCAGCCCTTGAGATCTGCGATCGCGCCTACGTGCTGGAGGCAGGCCGCATCGTCTTGGAGGGTAGTCCCGAGGAACTTCTCGCAAACGACGAGGTGCGGCGGGCCTTTTTAGGACGGGATTATAAAGAAAAATGGGAGAGGTAAGTCAGGGTTGAGCCAGTTTGGCCGGTTCAGCCGGTTTAGCCGGTAAAACGTTAACGGGCCCAACAGCCTCAACTGGCATAACTGGCTAAACCTTAGAAATGAGGCGCCTATGACTGCCTTCTGGAACGAAAAAATCGAGACTCTCCCCCGGGAGGAGCTTGCCGAACTGCAGCTGGAACGTCTGCAGGTGACCCTCAACCGTGCCTACGCCAAGGTGGATTTTTACCGGCAACGGTTTGAAGAGTTGGGTCTGCTGCCTGAAGACATCAATTCCATGGACGATCTGGTTCGGTTGCCCTGTACCACGGCGACGGACTTGGCTGAGTATTACCCATACGGCCTGTTTTCTGTCCCTTTGAAGTCCATTGTCCGGCTTAAGTTCTCCGCAGCCTCGCGCGTACGGCCCATCGTCATTGGCTATACGCAAAGAGATGTCCAAAATTGGCTGGAGGTCCTGGCACGCCACATGACCGGTTCTGGTGTCGGTATCCGAGACATTGTTCAGGTTGCATTTAATTATGGGCTGTTCACCGGTGCCTTCACTTTCAACCAGGCAACAGAGTTGGTTGGCGCCACCCTCGCGCCCACCTCGATCGCCTCCGCGACTCTCCAGCTTCAGATTATGCAAGACTTCCGAAGTACAGTACTGGCCACCTCACCCTCTTTTGCCTTTCACATTGCCGAGACCAGGGAGCGTCTCGGCATTGATATGAATCAGATCCATCTCAAGACTGGACTTTTCGGGCCGGAGGCTATGCCCCCGCACGTTCGGGAGGATTTGGAGAAACGTCTCCGCATTCAGGTGTATACAGTTTACGGCGTCAACGAGATGGTTGAACCTGGAGTGGCTGCTGAATGTCAGGAAAAAGTAGGGCTTCATGTGGCCGAAGATCATTTTTATCCCGAAATAGTCGACCCTCATACCTGCCATTCTGTGTCTTCTGGGCAAGAAGGTGAATTGCTCATCACTACTCTCACCAACGAAGGGTATCCTCTGATCCGTTTTAGGACAGGTGATATTACCAGTTTGGATTTTAGCCCTTGTCCCTGTGGCCGCACTGGTGTGCGAATGGCACCGCCGCTGAGTCGCTCAGATGATTTGTTTGTGGTCCGGGGAATAGCCATTTATCCAGAACAGGTATCGCGGCTACTTGGAGAGGTAGCCCCGGAAGTAGAGAACTATCGACTTATCATTCGCAAGCGTGACGGTATAAATGACCAGTTAGAAGTCCAGGTCGCTTATCCCGCCAACTTTGTCTCGGACTGGTACCGTACCCATGCACTTGCAGACATTATCAGGGCTCATTTGCGTAGAGCCATTGGCCTCGGCATTAAGGTAAAGCTGGTTGAAGAGAGCTCCCTCGCGAGAGATAAGGGACGAGTTGTGTTCGAGGAGTAATTGAAATTTTGGATTGCGCCCGCCCGCCTCGCCTTGCCCGTCGGCCATCTGCACGCTCTTGCCTCGCAGTGGCAGGCGGGTCGGCTTCACCTTCAGAAGATTGCCGGGCGGGCTCGCATGGCGGGCGGGGATTGCGGATTGAGGGGGCATAGAGCATGGCGCATGGGGCATAGGGAAATACAGCTTACAGCAGCGCTCAGCTCTCATCGCGCGTCGCGTCATGTGGTTTCAGCGTCATTAGGTCATTACGCTTCGCTGCGATTTGTTGTAATCGGTAGAAAACAGGTTAGATTTATTAGAGAATTAGTTAAATAGGTGAACGTTTACCGTTCACCATTCACTGTTTACCGTTTACTCCTGAATTCTGACTACTGACTACTGACTACAGTATGTGAGATATGGGATGTGAGATGTGGGAAACTGGTATTCAATTGGGCTCGGAGAAGCTGTGATGACTCGTAGTTTCATGCCGAAGATTTCGACCCATGAAGAACTGCAGGCTTTACAGTTGGATGGTCTGCGCTGGACAGTGCGCCATTCATATGAGAACTCACCATTCTATCGTCAACGGTTGCACAAGGCGTCCATTGATCCTGACACCGTCCACTCCCTTGACGATCTGACCCGGTTGCCCTTTACCACTGCAGATGACTTGCGGGACGGTTATCCTTTTCCCTTGCGGGCCGTGCCCTTTGACGAGATTGTCAGGATTCACGTGTCCTCGGGTACCACTGGCAAGCGTAAGGTACTCTGTTATACCCAGAAGGACATTGACGACTGGGCCGACATGTTTGCTCGCTGTTATGAGGTGGCAGGATTGTCTCAGGAGGACCGGGTGCAAATCGCGGTGGGCTACGGCCTCTGGACTGCCGGCGTCGGTTTTCAGTTGGGATGTGAGAGATTCGGTGCCGTGGCCGTGCCCGTAGGCCCGGGAAATACCGAGATGCAATGTGAGATGCTTGTGGACATGCAGAGTACAGTGTTCTGCGCCACCGCTTCCATGGCACTTCTCATGGGAGAGGAGATCCAACGGAGGAACCTCCGCAACCAGATTGCGCTTGAGAAGGTCATCTTGGGCGCAGAGCGCCACAGTGAATCAATGGATCAGCGCATCAAGGAGCTCTTAGGGGTTGAACATGTGTTTGATATACCCGGACTTACTGAATTGTACGGTCCTGGTACCGGTCTTGACTGCAGCAGGCATGAGGGCATTCACTATTGGGCTGATTACTACATCCTGGAAATCATCAATCCAGAGACCCTCGAGCCGGTGGAACCCGGCGAAATGGGTGAAATGGTAATCACAACCTTACGCAAAGAGGCTGCTCCCCTTATCCGTTATCGAACCCGAGACCTGACCCAGCTTATCCCCCAACCCTGCTCCTGTGGCAACCCACTACCCATGCATGATAGAATTCTTGGACGTTCAGACGACATGTTCATTGTCCGGGCTGTAAATATTTATCCTGGACAAATTGACCGTATCTTATCGCAGATTCCAGAGATAGGCAGCGAGTTTCAGGTGCACCTTGAACGGAGACAAGATGGCCGGGATTACATGATCCTCAAGGTGGAGCGGCGGCCACGTTTCGGAGCTGATCTAAACAAAGCAATTGCCCGCCGCATCGGCCGCGACATCCGCCAGCACATCTTGGTCAGTGCTGAGGTGGAGGTCCTCGATCACTCCACCCTGCCACGAACTGAGCGCAAGAGCATACGAGTTTTTGACCACAGAGATTAATTTATCATTTCGCATTTCGGATTTATCATTTATCATTGCGAATATTTCTATCATTCTTTTACTCACAACTGTACAACTGTGCTCACTGAGACTGGAATTAGAGACTCCGACAATCCGGAATCCCTCCCTAATGGGCTGTCCGACATCGTCATTCTGAGGCGTCAGCCGAAGAATCTTTACTTAGTCAGTGTTTGATTCCGTGAGATTCTTCGCTGAGTTTATCCTGAGCCTGTCGAAGGGCTCAGAATGACAAAAGCGGCATTGGATGGGTTGTCGAACAAGTGATGATGGGGGTTTTTGTAGA
>CAYFXH010000116.1:0-1817 GCA_964346905.1 uncultured Desulfobacteraceae bacterium
GATCCCGCTGCAGTCGCCAAGAAACTGCGGGCCAAAGCGCTAAGAGAGGTGGTGATGCCCTTACGCCGGTGAAACACTCAGTCACCGAATATGTGGTGACTATGGTGATGAAGTGGCGGCATTCGGGATTCAATGTCTTTTGCGGGGACCGGATACAGCCGGAAGATGAAAAGGCTATGGAGAATCTGGCCCGGTACATCATACGCGCCTCCTTTTCCCAGGATAGAATGACCTATATTCCGGAGGAATCCAAGGTCCTTTACCGATCATAAGACGGAAAAAAGGAGAATATCTTTGATGCCCTGGAATTGTGTTCAGAAAGAACCAAGAAAGTGAACATAGCTATTTTTCCGGAAAGGCTGAAATCCATACCTGCCCTCGAAGTGTGACTGACATACTTGAATACACACTGTACCTCTAGAGATGGAGCTACCGTATCTTGTATTAGTATTAACCAATAAATATGAAGAAAATGGGCAATGAAGGCTAGGTGTAACAACTGTAGTTATTGGAGGCCTGATCCTCAATCTAAAAATCAGGCTGGTTATTGTCATCGTTATCCTCCTAGACCCTGGGGATCTGGCCATATTGGGGAGGACATTTTTGATGATGAACCCGTTCAGAAGGGGTTCTATTCTGAAGCAACATTCCCCTCCACTTGGTACTACGACTGGTGCGATGAGTGGCAGAAGAAAAAAGAATAGCGAATTGTGCCACTCAGAGATAATCTTCCCTTCTTTATCGCCACTATCTTTTAGTTACTTTTCAAGCATTTCATATGAACCGTACTAGAATGGTATGAGAGTGCATATACTCTAATCCCCACTTTGCCGCTCGAGACGCAGCTACAATAACTTGGGGTAAGAATGCTTGGGCCAAAACTGTGAATTCAGGGATGTAATTTACACTTTCGCTCTGGACTCGCGGGAAATGAAATGCCTTGACACATATACCACATTGTGGTACTAGGGCCAGAATTGGTGCAAGGCAGTGAGAGCGCTTTTCCTTACTTCTGCGGTCCAGTGAGCGAGTCTCCTACGATTTTTAGTAACAGCTCTGTCTCTCGGTCTCTCCTTATAACACTTCCTCCACCAGCAACTCCAAAGCGCCAAGGCCAATTTGCAGCTACGCCACCCTGGTTTCAATGTCTGAAAAGCCCGGGATGCGTATAGCGAAGGAATCCACCCCACCTCAAACATGAGGTTCCTGAGGAGCAACCATGCAAGTTGCCCACGATCTGGGAAAGGCAAGGTTCTATATCCGCTTTTTCCTGATTTTGATGATCTTAATATTTTTGGTGGTTTGGATGCAGTATCTAATCAGAGGGGAATTGGGGAGAGCGATAGAACTGGTGGAAATGGCCAAAAGCCAAATGGGGAGAGTGGTTTTAATTGCCGGTGGAATCCTTTATGTCCTCTTGTTGAGCCTACCTTTTGTTCCAGGTGTGGAGCTTGGTTTGTTGCTCATGTTTGTTTTTGGAAAAGAGGGAATTGTTCTTGTTTATCTTTTCACGGTTGCGGGTTTAAACTTGGCTTTTCTGATGGGTCGATGGCTGCCGAAAGAATGGATTGCTTCCTGGTTGGAAAAACTTAGGCTTTCCCGATCCTGTGAATATCCATCCGATGGGCTTGAGGAGATCCTGGATCACTCGAGATTCGGTCAAAAATGCCGCCAACACTGGCTTGGAACTTATGTGTTGAAGTATCGCTATCTGGTGCTAGCTGTCTTATTCAATCTACCAGGAAATTACCTCTTTGGTGGAGGCGGAGGGATCTCTTTAGTCTGCGGAGCTAGTCGACATATCTCGTGGAAATGGT
>CAYFXH010000116.1:1827-14732 GCA_964346905.1 uncultured Desulfobacteraceae bacterium
ACGGGATGGCGCAGGTCCTTCTCCGAGGGCAGCGTGCCCAGGAGACCGCCTGCTATGTCGTGGGCTAGTCGACATATCTCGTGGAAATGGTTCTTGCTCACAGTTGTTCTGGCAACTTCTCCGGTTCCCCTACTTTCCTTATTCGGTTTGATTCAGCTTGAGACGTTTTTCCAACTTTAACGTTTACTTGCTCCGCTGACTATCTTGTGTTGGGGTGGGGTGGTCGGACCAAGCCAATATATTGAAATTAAATTAGAAATATCGTATTATGGAGGGCAAATAAGGCCTTAGAAGGCCAATTTTGGTACCAAAAATGGCATTTTAAGAAAGTCGACCAACAGAGGGGCACTAAAAATGGCGCGCGCATACCGGCATTACCTTTCTGGTAATCACATCTGGCATATCACCCATCGTTGCCACAAAAAAGAATTTCTGCTGAAGTTCGCCCGAGATCGGCGGACCTGGCTAAGATGGCTGTTTGAGGCAAAGAAGAGATATGGCCTCTGTGTGCTCAATTACATGGTCACCTCCAATCATATCCACTTGCTGGTGGAAGACAAAGGTGAAGGCGTTATTCCGAGGTCAATTCAACTAATTGCTGGAAGAACAGCTCAGGACTATAATCGCCGCAAGAAAAGGAAGGGGGCCTTTTGGGAAGACCGTTATCAAGCCACTGCAGTTCAAGCTGACACTCACTTTGTCCAATGTATGCTTTACATAGACTTGAACATGGTGAAAGCTGGGGTGGTAGTCCATCCTTCAGAGTGGACTTTTTGTGGATACAATGAGATTCAGACCCCGCCGCAACGCTACTCGATTATAGATCGCAAGAGGTTGCTGGAACTTGTTGGCATTGGTGTGGGTGATGAGTTAAACCGAACATACAAAGGGTGGGTTGATGAAATCCTTATGAGGGGCGAGCCTGTCAGAGAGAGCAAATGGACTGAGAGTGTTGCCGTGGGGAATGTGCAGTTTATTGGTGCAGTGAGAGAAAATTTAGGAATAGGAGCTGCAGGCAGGGATATCATCAAGAGTGGCGCCAGCTATGAATTGAGAGAGCCTGATTTTTCTTACAGCTACGATTTTGGGGTCAAAAATGGCACTCTAAGCCCAGAAAACACCTATTTTTGGGACATTTATTCATAAATTCCAGTTATATAGCGTGGTCCGACCACCGAACGGCCGACACCGAACTGTTTGCCGAGGGCGTCCCGCATGTGCTGCATGCCTGCTTTTGAGCACGATCGACTAGTGCTCTTCTGGTAATGATCTTTATCAGTTACTACCGGCAACAAACAGGGGAGAAATTATGGAGGTTTTCCGTGTCATTACCACGATTCTGCCTACCAAGGGGAGGTCGGTTTTGATCGGTGTATTAGTAATCTCCGGACTCGGCTTAATACATTTCACCGCTCTCGGCTATTTTGCTAGTGAGTTGGTTTTTGGAGCTAGTGATCCCAAGAAAGTGGAGATCTCTCAGGAGAGTCGGGCTAACCCTGAGCAGTTCAACAAATACTGCAGTCCATGCCATCCCGGCGGGGGCAACAAATATAAACTCCACCTCCCCTTGAAGAGAGCCCCACAACTGGCCGAATTTGAAACCTTTCTTGCCTATATCCGCGCTCCGAAGGCACGCGACGGATCTTCTACGAGAATGATGCAATTTCCCGCTAGAATACTTTCTGAGCAGGAGGCGAGGGAAATCTATCAGTACATAGATCAAGTTTTGAGAGAGGATTAGCGCCGCAATCCATGCCAAACCTCTATCATCCTGGGCGGCTGAAGATCGATCTCTGATTAACATACATAAACGGCAACGTTTCCACTCACTTTGTCTGCATTTATTCGCGTATCAACCACCACTGTGAAGCTTCCACCGCGCTTTTCTTCTCCACCCCACCCAGCGTACCCACCTACCGCATAAGATACAAGGAGTTTGTTTTTTGGTACCATCTTTGCATGAATACAACGGTGAGGTGAGTAGAGCGTTACCTCCTTGTCGGTTTCTCTCTTCTCCTTTGCCCCACCGGCTACTGGCCCTAGCCGGTGGGGCATTTTTTTTCGCCCTTGGGTCCTGTCAGCCGCTGATTCATTTCACATAAATATGAGGAACGTTGTTGACAAGTCTTTAGGAAAAATCAATACGTGCAATTTCTAAACAACGTCCCTCATTTTCACTTATTTTTTGGCACTCTCCTTGCAGAGCAAAAGGGTTGATGATTGATCTGATTGGCCAGCTTTGGCAATAGATATGAGACCATCATGGAAAAGCGCAGAAACCCTGCTCAATGCAAATTTTATCCGTTATGCGAACCGGTAAAAACTCTGGCTGGCAAACTGGCCCTGAGATTGCTGGACACCTATACGAGCATCCTGCCGAAAGAGGTGGAACTCCTCTGTAGCCAGTGCGATGATTTTGAGCGCAGGGAGATGCTCGGCAAAACCAACTAATGTTCCATCCCTTCATCCTGCCCACCGTGCCATCCGCTTCGTTGCTTCTGAGTGCTCACATTTGACAACGTATACTGTCGTGCTTATTTTTTCACATGTCGAAAACGTTCGGCGATTGTGGGCGTAATACCTGTTTCCTGTACCTGAGGGGATGAATTGATATTGCTCCGTACTGTTTTGAGGTAACCCCCATGATCTATGAATATCTGAATGAGTGTCCTTACTTCACGAAAAGGAACTGCCCGTATCAGTTGCTGTTAGAAAAGCTCTGTCTATTTCCTCAATTCTCAACCGTTGAGGAGATTGAGACAATTTGTAAGAGTCAGTGTTGCACCACGGAAATCCTTTGTTCCGACGATGCGGTGGAGGTGCTCACAAGAATACGGCAGTCCGAACCGTTTTCACTATCAGATGACCCTTAATAGGATCAAACGAACAGGGTACATGAGGATTAAAGGGCAACTCCATAGTTTCTAGACAACCACCCGCACACGAACCATGTCCACATAGAACGTTGTACGGGCCAGCATTGTCTGGTCGGACCTCCCCAAATTTTCCGGCAGAACCTTTCATTTCACCTGGGCACGCTCACTTTGATCCACCACATCTTGCGGTTCCCATAAGAAGCTATCTGGTGCTGGGGGAGGTTAGTCAGTAAAGATTGCTCAGCTACCTTCAAGGGCGGCCAGTCCTGGCAACGTTTTCCCCTCCATGAACTCCAGTGAGGCCCCGCCGCCAGTGGAAATGTGCGAGATGGCAGCAGCGTGTCCCGAGCGTTTCACCGCAGCCACCGAATCACCACCCCCCACCACTGTAAGCGCCCAACTCTTGGCAAGGGCGGTGGCGATTGCCATGGTGCCAGTATCAAACGGGCTTATTTCAAACAGCCCCAGCGGGCCGTTCCAGAAGATGGTTCGGGCCTTGGCAATCTCGTCTTCAAAGGCAGCTATGGTTTCAGGGCCAATGTCGAGGCCGACTTTTCCAGAGGGAATTTCACCTTTCACCGTCGTTGCCGGACTACCCTCCTCTGCTTTGTCAGCAACCACGTGATCGGTGGGCAACAGAAGTGCTACGCCCCGTTCGGCGGCAGCTTTCAGCAACTCAGTGGCCAGGTTAAGCTGGTCTTCTTCCACCAGGGACCCTCCCGTTTGCTGACCCTGAGAGCGCATAAAGGTGTAAGCCATAGCACCGCCGACGAGCAATGAGTCCACCAGCTGCAACAGGCTACGGATGACCGGGATTTTATCGGACACCTTGGCTCCGCCGAGGATCGCAACCAGGGGGCGCTCCGGATTTGCCAAAACCCTGCCCAGATACTCGCATTCCCGTTGCAGCAGAAAACCTGCACCACGTTCCGTAACATAGCGTGCCATGCCAGCCGTTGACGCGTGCGCTCGGTGAGCACTACCAAAAGCGTCATTCACATAGACGTCAGCCAGGCGAGCCAAGGAGCGGGCAAAATTATCCTCGTTCTTGGTTTCCCCCGCATGGAACCGGAGGTTTTCCAACAGCATCACGTCTCCAGGCCGCATTGCTCCAGCCAGGGCCTCAACCTCAGGGCCGACGCAGTCCGGCGCCAGCTTCACTGGAGTTCCCAAAAGGTCTGCCAGCGTTGTACTCACAGGCCCGAGACTCAGGTCCGGATTCCACTCTCCTTTGGGACGGCCGAGGTGCGAGGCCAAGATCACCTTGGCGCCATGGTCCAGGGCATAGCGGATTGTCGGCAGCGCCGCCTCAATCCGGGTGGGATCTGCGACCCGACCCTCAGCCAGCGGTACGTTGAAGTCAACCCGGATGAAGACACGCTTGTGTTGGAGGTCGAGTAGTTCGATTACCTTGATATTTGCTGTCATTATTCTTACCTCTTGAGAAGCTGTACAAAGTTAACTTGAGATTTCCCGGTCTGCCCTGCTCCTGAAGCCCCCAGTATGTCCCAAGCTCAAGTCTCAAATGTACCTAAATACTAAATTCTCAGCCATACGAACATCCACAATTTAACATGCTTTCAATCGCGACCACACTATCTTCTTGAGACAATAGTTATTAACTTTCTTTTTGTTGAAACTCGCAAACCCCGGTGTGGATGAATCCTGTATGTCGAAAGATATAAGAGGATGAAGTGGTAATATGATATAAGCGCAAAGGATTCGGGGATTGAGGGAGCGAGACATTTGAATATTATGAATTATAGTGTATACTAATTCGGCTTTCGGCGCCCCAATCCCTTGAATTTAGGTGGAATTCAGCTTTTACCCGACAAATGCGTCAGGTGAATAGGACCAAGGTCCAATTGTCGAATCTTGACCATCAGATACGATCTCGGAAGAAAAAATCTTCGGTGGAAAACCTCACTAGTAAATAGGCCAGGGCAAAATGGCCATAGATCTGGACCAAAAATCAGCCTCAGAGGTAACTAGGCAATGGCAACGGAATCTGTAAACAACACTCCCTCTGAGGACCAAGCAATCAAGCAGCCGGCCAAGTTCTTGACCTTGCCCTTCGCCTCTTTGGGCGGAAAGGCGGTGGGTTGGGTTAACAATCTTGGTGCCGCAGCCATTTTTCTCGCCAAGGCCATTGTGATGATATTCCGGCCCAAACAGATACCCGGCATCATCCAGCAGGTATATTACATCGGCGCCAGGTCGGTAACCATTATCATGCTCGTTGGCTTGTTCACCGGAATGGTCCTCGGACTTCAATCTTACCATGCCCTGGTTAAGTTCGGCGCGCAAGGGGCGCTTGGTACATTGGTAGCTCTCTCCCTGATCAGGGAATTGGGGCCCGTCCTGACGGCTATTATGATTACCGCTCGGGCAGGCTCCGCCATGACCGCGGAGATCGGCATCCAGCGCATCTCCGAGCAGATCGACGCCCTGGACACCATGCGCATTGATCCGCTCAGATATCTGATCAGCCCGAGGATCGCCGCCGCGATCATCAGCTTTCCCCTGCTGACGGCACTCTTCGATATTCTCGGGATAATCGGCGGCTACCTCTCCGGGGTGGTGCTGCTGGGTGTCAATGCCGGCACCTACTTTTACCGGGTGCAGTCCAGCGTGGAGATGCAGGACATCACCGATGGTTTTATCAAGGCGCTGGTCTTTGCCGTAATCGTCACCACCGTCTGCTGCTACCAGGGCTATTTTACGCACATGCGCACGGACAGCTACGGTGCTAAAGGTGTCAGCCTTTCCACCACATCAGCCGTGGTATTATCGTGTGTGCTCATTCTTGTCTCAGACTACATTGTTACCTCCTTTCTTATATAGAGAGCCATGGGAGCCTACGTCGACAAGCACTTCGGTGCGGCGGGGAGATTTTCCACCCGCGACAACATTAATAAATGGGTGACAGTGCTGCCATACTCTGATCTGGATGAAGCTGGGCGCATTCTGGATGATTTTGCCCAGGACTTTGGAGAGCAGGGAATGCGCTACATCGAGACAGTGGCTCAGGGTGAAATGGCTTCGGGAGAATGTATTGAATGCAACATCTTTGCCGGACTGGCCCAAGGAAAACCCTTTGTAGAGATGGAATCCATCATAGAGTTTACCAAATTTCAACAAGAAAAAATTGCACGATTCCAGTGCGAGCCGTGGAGGTAGACAGAGATGAAGAAATATGCCATGGAAACTATGGTCGGCATTTTTGTGGTCATCGGGCTGCTGTGCGTGGGGTATATGACCGTGAAACTTGGCAATGTTGAGTTTATCGGCGGCAACTCCTACCCGCTCATTGCCCGGTTCACCACGGTGTCCGGCCTCAGAGCCGGCAGCGCCGTGGACATGTATGGGATTGAGATCGGCCGGGTGGACCGTCTCACCATGGATCAGGAGAATGGGATGGCGGTTGTGCAACTCAGGATCAACAAAGGCATAAAGATCTACGATGATGCCATCGCCTCTATCAAAACGGAAGGTCTGATCGGGGACAAATATGTCAGTATCGACCCCGGGGGGGGTTCGGACGAACTTCTGCAACCAGGTGGAACCATCACCGATACCGAATCGCCCACAGATATCCAGGAGCTCATTAGCAAATATGCCTTCGGAGACGTCGAGAAAAAATAACTAACAATACAAGCTCAAGGGGTAAGCCATGAAAAGACTGCTTGTTGGATTGCTTGCTTCATTCCTTTTGATTATCCCGCTTCAGGTTCATGCGGGCGTGCCGCTCGACACCGTAAAAACTCATGTGAACAGTGTACTTGATGTGCTGCGTGATCCAGCCCTTAAAGGTGAGGAGGCCAAAGCAACCAAAGAAAAGAAAATCGAGGCCATCGCTGACGATATGTTTGATTACACCGCACTTTCAAGGCTGACCCTAAGTCGGAATTGGAAAAAATTTAATGCCGAGCAAAAAAAAGAGTTTGTTAAACTCTACCGGGATATCCTCGAGCAGGCCTACATGGACAGAATTATGGCCTACACTGACGAACAGGTGCTCTTTGATAAAGAAACCATGCTCTCGGAGAGAAAGGCCGAAGTGCAAACCAGAATACTTACAAAGTCCGCGGAGATACCCATTAATTACCGGGTCTACCTGAAAGACGGTCAATGGAAGGTGTACGACGTCATTATCGAGGGTATCAGTCTTATCAAAAACTACCGCACCCAGTTCAGGGAAATCCTTGCGAACAATCCGCCAGAAGAGGTGCTTAAAATCCTGCGGAAAAAGGTCAGTGAGGCATAGATCGAAAACCGAAGATATACATCACGGAGGGCGTGAATAACAATAGTAGGCTGAGGCTTTCGCATCATACAAGCCATTGACCATTCCTCTCCTTCTGCCCCACTCCACCGTTGCACCTGCGACCAGATGCAGAGAAGGACAGTACGCTAGCCGGGACGATACTCAAAGAGTTGGGAAGTAAAGCGAGAACTGAGAACAGAATCCGATTAGCATCTTTGTAATACCTAGCGAGAGATAGGCGACATCTCCTGAAGAAGCTCCCTGTCAGGTATCTTGATGAAAGGAGCGGAAGTCTCATGAAGCTTCTCTCATGTCTTGTCCTCCTGGTTGCTGTATTTGCAGCTGGCTGCGCCCACAACAATACCTCCACCTTCTCTCCCTCACCACCGGCTCCATCGTTCCATCAGGAGCAGGTAACCCTCACCGCCACTTTAGAGCAGAGCCCATCGCAGTCAAAGGAGGTAACCGAAGAACAGAGTCCTCCTGGGGAAGAGAAGCAAGGTCCACCGGACTCTCAGGAGGTAACGGAAGATGTATCGGATGAGGGTCTCGATTTCGAAGAGGATCTGGATTTTCTGGAGGAGGAACCTGAGGCAGGCAAGGTAGTAACGATTGCCGACCCCCTGGAACCCTTTAACCGGGCCATGTTTACCTTCAATGACAGGCTCTACTTCTGGTTCCTCAAACCCGCAGCTCGGGGCTACAATTGGGTTTTTCCCGAGGATTTCCGGATTGCCGTGCGCAACTTCTTCGTCAACCTGTTGTTCCCGGTCCGTTTCCTCAACAGTATGCTCCAGGGCAACTTCCAGGGTGCGGGCATAGAAATCTCACGCTTCATGATAAACTCGACCCTCGGCATTGGCGGTCTTTTTGACCCCTCCTCCAAGGGACTCAACCTCCCTCTCCAGAACGAGGACCTCGGTCAGACGCTGGGGGTCGCCAGGATGGGACCCGGTTTCTACCTGAATCTGCCGGTACTGGGACCATTCACCACGCGAAGTTTGATAGGATGGGTTGGAGATACCTACCTGGATCCAGTCACCTGGTACTTTGACCCCCTGCTCGTGCGTTGGGGAGTGCAGGGATACAAGAAGTTCAACAACGTCTCACTCACGCTGGGGGATTACGAGGCTCTCAAGGAAGCCGCCATCGATCCCTACATTGCGGTTCGCAACGCTTACGTCCAGTACAGGGAAGCGTTGGTGAGAGAGAGGGGAGTAAGACCCCAACCCCGAAAGCCAGCTCCAAGCGAATAGAGGGATGGTCCCATTCCTTCATTGGGAAAAAGGGTCGGACTGAAAGAGTGGAATCCTTCTATCTTACGGTTTCACTGCCAATCAGCCAGCCAAACTGCAAACGGGCCTCCCCCAATCACATTCAGCCCCCTGTAACACCCTCATTGGCCATCATCTCTCGCGGATAGTACCCGGTTTTCATATGCCAAAATCTCCCTGTCACATGTTGTGGCCGTCTCTTGCCGGGTACAATTGCATCCAGCGCCAGTCCTTGGGTGTCTTCCCTGCTGAGGCAAATAGTCTGGATACCTGTTCGCTGGATCAACAACCATATCTCGAGATAGGTATTTCTACATAACTCTGACCAACACCTTCCAATCGCCGTAGCCTCTGTAGACAGTATGTGGGTATCCAAACCTCATGCTCATCTTAATCCAGATCAACCTAAAAACACGCTTGATGGGTTGCGATTACCATTTTTATGACTTAGGTTTACGGGTGAAGTGTGGTAATACATTCTAGTTGGTGTCCATCCGGAAACCCCCTTTTTCGGATGTCATTCTGAGGAGTCCCGCCGGAGGGGCGACGAAGAATCCCGAGATCCTTCGCTACCGCTCAGGATGAGGCAATGTCGGTTTATTCGCGGTGGTTGTCCTGAGTGAGTCGAAGGGCTCAGAATGACAAGGTGGGGGTTCCGGATGGACACTATTTAACTGAAAAAACCGGCAACATACTATGGGATCAGAGATGAACCAGCCCCTCATCCAGTTTGTAAACGTCTATAAAAGGTTCGGCGCCAACCAGGTGCTGAACGGCGCCAACCTGAGTATCTTTCAGGGAGAAATCACCACCGTCATCGGCAAAAGCGGCACGGGCAAAAGCGTGCTCCTTAAGCATATCATAGGCCTTCTGAAACCTGATTCGGGCAGTATCCTGTTCCAGGGACGATCCCTTGCGGAAATGAAAAGGGTTGAGATTGATAGGTTGAAAGCCAAATTAAGTTACGTGTTTCAGGACACAGCCCTGTTTGATTCCATGACTGTTTATGACAACATCGCCCTCCCTTTGAAGGAAGCGACAGATTTGCCAAAAGCGGAGATCAAAAAACGGGTTGAGGCCAAACTGCAATTATTCGACCTGGAAGGAATCGACGGAAGATATCCCAGCCAGCTATCGGGAGGCATGAAAAAGCGCGTGGCTCTGGCCAGGGCCCTGGTAATCGACCCGGAGATTGTTCTTTTCGATGAACCGACCACAGGGCTCGACCCCATCCGCAAAAGCGCAGTACACAGCATGATCTCCGACTACCAGAAAAGACTGGGATTCACCGGAGTGGTCATCAGCCACGACATTCCTGAGATTTTCTATATCTCCCAGCGGGTGGCCATGCTGGATGAGGGATTGATTCGGTTCCAAGGTAGCCCCGAGGAGATTCAACTGGTCACCGATGAAGTGGTCCAACAGTTCGTCCAGGGATTGGAAACTCCCCTGGATGAACTCACCGGCACCAATACCCAGGCGCAAGGGGAGAGGAAGTTTCGGGAAGAGATGGCCCGCCTCCAAAGCGATCAAATTGCTTTTTCCGTCATCGCACTTACTGTGGAAAACTTTGACGAAATCAACCAAGAAATGGGGCATGTGGCAGGTCAGACAGTGCTCAAGAACTTTGCGGCTCAAGTGAAAGAACGGCTAGAAATCACCGACACCTGTTCCCGCTACAGCCTGAACAAGATCATGGTGGTCTTGCACAATGCCAAGATGGATAAGGCCCGGAAATTCTGTGGCAGATTAGCCAGGGAGTTGCGGCTGAGCAATATGCTGGAGAGTGACACTGAACCAGAAATGGATTTATGGATCACCGCCGGGTTTGCGGAAGCACGGGAAGGCAGCCCTCTGAAAGAAGTGCTTGCCAATGCGGAGGCTAAAGATAGTACGTATTTCGAATTTAGTCTCGACTAGTCCAACCACGGCGCCGTGGCTGGAACGTCCAGAGGCTGCGGTTCTGAGATATCCAAGGAAAGAAGCCACCCGCAGAGGGATCTTAGATTTGAGATTGCAGATCTTAGATTTGAGATTGCAGATCTTAGATTTGAGATTGCAGATCTTAGATTTAAGATTGCAGATTTGAGATTTGAGAGCTGAGTACCTCTCTGTAAGAAATGCATGCAGCCTCAATCTGCAATTTTACCCTGTGGAATCCTCCAAAGGGGGTCCGCCAGGGGTGGAATTCCACAGGGCAGGTCTGAAATCATACATCATCCAGAGACTGGCCCTGCCACCGGCCCACAGAACCTAGTGGTCGGGAGGGAGGACCAGGTTTTCTATGACCAAATTGGAGGCTTATTGTGGGCAACACCCTTTCCATCTCGTTTCACAACGATATGCAGGAGTTGACTCATGTGATTCAAGTCGTCAACGTTTTTTTGGAGCCGCGAGACTTACAGTCAAAGCTCATTTACGCAGTAAACCTCATATTGGAAGAGATTCTCATGAATATCGTCAAATACGGGTATGATGACGAGGAGACACACGAGATCGAGGTCCGCATCGGGGTGGAGGAAGGGGAGGTAGCCCTGACCGTGATAGATGATGGCAGAGAATTCAATCCACTCACAGTGCCGGCGCCGGATCGCTCCATGTCGGCCATGGACCGAATCGAAGAGGGTCTGGGATTACATTTTGTCCGTCACATGAGAAACGCTATGGAGTATCGTCGGGAACACGACAAGAATATTTTGAATATCTGGATTTTTGTATAGAGGCAAGAGGAATATCCCACCCTAACCTCTTAGCGCATAGCCGAAAAGGTGGAAAGGAAGCCTGGGCCCGAATCCATCGGTGCTGAGGGATTTTGAAAAATCCCGCCTCCTGATGAAAGCGCTGCGCAAAATATCGCTTGATACGGTAAGATCAAAAGCTGTAAATAAAGATAACCCCGCCAAAGAACTGATTTGCATCACCCTCGTCATCCACCACCGGACTATCCTCCGCATCGCCAATGAGCCGGGTGTAATGGAATATTCCCATGACGCTCCAGTTCCCATAGAAATTATAGCGGCCGTTCAGGGTAAAACCGAAGTCCTTGAAGCCAGAGTCGGCGTCGTATTCCTTGAGACCGCTGCGCGATGCATCCCCACTGTCCACACTAAAGTAGGTATTCATATAGTCGCCGTCAGCATAGGTGGTAAAGGCCCCGAACTGCAGTCTCAATTGGTCATTTATTGGCATGCCGTAGCCCACGTTGAGTGTAAGCAAAAACCCATTCCCATCAGCCACATCCTGTCTAGCCTCTATGCCGGCATTCCATCTATCAATCTCCACGCCCCCGAAGACGCCCAACATAATGGAGGTGTCCACCTTCTTCATGTCATCCACTCTATTGTTGTCCACGTCGTCCCGCTCGGGGATATACTGCAGCATCGGACCAAAGCTCCAGATGTCGTCCGGGAGCACGTTGGCTTTGACCTGGTTGCCCAGGAGATGGAGGTACTGCCCGGAATCCAAATCCGCCCGAGCAAAAGGCAGAAACACAGGTTCATAGTCTTCCGACCCCTCGTAGTCTGGTATTGCACCGACGCCGGCACCCAGGTCCAATCTCTCTATTGCCAACGCAGGTTGAGCCCCGATTACTAGAGTGAGAACTAAAGCCAGCAGCACTTTCTTCATTTTTCCCTCCTCATGGCGTCTCCATTTCAGATCTTTTCCAGGCTCTTTACAGTTGCTTCATAAGGCAGTTGACAGGGCAAAAAAATGACCTGCTGCTAGTCCTTCGCCGCAGCGAGTCGTTTGGGTCAATCTATCCCGCCGTGTTAAGAGCGGCATCCTAGCAGAAACCTGGAATAAGAACAAGGTTATCGTGAAAAGGCAGGCAGCTGTGCGCTAATTCATCCTTCACGTTGTTAGCGCTCCAGCGCTCCAATCAATGAAACTCCCCCGGAAAAAGACTAGCCAAAAGGACCTTTTTACGCTAGCATTAGGTATCGTAACGGGTCTTGGGTTGTTCTCGCCCGTTCGTTTCACTCACCGGAGCTCTTAGAGGTCTCTGTGAGAGAGAAAAAAAGAAGCGATAAATGGTCACAGATCTACGGGGTTTTTTCCAACGCGAGTGGATGTGAAAATTCAACCATGGAAAAGCGGCCCATTACAAGAACTGGCTACGAGAGGCTTCGCGCAGAGCTCTCCTTTCTCTGCCGCTTTGTCCGTCCTCAGGTTATAGAAGAGCTTTACAATGCGCGAGCTTACGGTTACAAGGCCAATAACCTTCAGTACTTTGCCGCCCGTGAGCGCCAGGCCTTCGTGGAAGGACGTATCGAAGATCTGCGCCGCAAGATCTCCCTTTCGGAAATAGTGGTTGGACAGCACCTTATCTGCTCAGCTGCCAGTTTCGGTGCTACCCTCCAGGTGGAGGATATCGATACCGGTCACCGCGCCACCTATCAACTGGTGGGCCCATTCGAAGCAGACGCTATGAACGGCCGCATTTCCATTGACTCCCCCATGGGGAGGACCCTCCTGGGGCGACGGGTT
>CAYFXH010000117.1:0-14637 GCA_964346905.1 uncultured Desulfobacteraceae bacterium
ATGTGCACATCAGCATAAATCGATACGAGACTCAGTTCACAAACATCAACCGTCCATTTTGGGGAGAACTCCAGGTTGCTTCCCTTCTCAGCCCGAGGTCTCACAAATCTTGTAACTTAGCATAGACACAGGGTGCGGGGTAAACCAGAGCGGCAACCAGAACACAGAGAGTCTCCATCCGGAAAATTACCAAAAAATAACTTGATAAAAATACCACAATGTGGTATTGAGACAGAGCAAGTCTTAAACAAGAGGGCAAAGCATCCCAACTGTCAAACATAAGAGGGGAGATGCTTCGCCTTAGGGAAGGAGAAATTATGCTAGTCGAAGCACTGAAGGATCAATGGATTTGCTCCTGCGGGAACTGGGTTGACTTGGCATTCCACTGGTGCCCTGAGTGCTGTGAAGAGAAGTTACGGCTAATCAATGAAGCCGGGTACGATGAAGAGTGAACTGTGCAGTAGATGAGTCTGTTGAGAGAGGCTAACTCTCCTTTGTATTTAAAGATTTAGTGTAACGCTTGCGAAAGCAAGTAGTTAGGTCCGGTACGTGAATCATTAAGAAATCGGACCTCCATCCCATTACACCTCAGGGTAGCGGTCCCTGGACTTTGAAGTCCGCATTGGCCGGAGTCCATAGAAATTTCACACCAGCCTTGCCGTGGTAGCCCCTTTCTGGGCTCATTCTCTCGATTGTGAACTGCCCAGGCGCAAGATGGTGGCTGGACGCTGGTGTCCAGACAGTTGAGCCTCGGCCAAGATGAATCAACAATTGGCGGTGACGTTTTTAACCTGAATTCACGATTGTGCTGAAAACCAGGGAAAGGTCCCACTATCAGCACACAGAGCCGTTTCAAGAGCATATCCCCATAAGGTAGGCTTTGTGGCCGGCCAAGGTATCAGCGGTTCATAGTGTGTCCCCTGAAAACAGCGAGGAGAGAGTCCATTTCTGTATGAAGGAAGATCTGTGATATTTGGTGAAACCGTCGCGACTCAGTCACGTATATCAATGCGAACTTTCCGAAAGGTATAGTCAGATTCCCCAACACGTTCACGGCCAATGAAAATTCTGCTCATCAACCCACCATATCTGACGTTGACCTCCCGTTTAGGCACTGGGCATCAAATTCCCCTTGGTCTTTTGAAGGTGGGCGGGCCGCTGTTGGACGCGGGCCACGAGGTCAGGTTACTTGATGGAGAGCGGAGACATCTTTCACTTCGAGCCATCATAGCTGAGGTCAAGCGCTTTTCGCCAAAGATGGTGATGACCGGTCATGCCGGTTCCACTTCTGCCCATCCCACCTGCGTGAAGATGCTCGCTGCGATAAAGCAAGCCTGCCCGAATGTGATCACGGTCTACGGCGGAGTCTACCCCACCTACCATGCCGAGGCGATCCTTGAGCAGGAAGACGCAGTTGATGTAATCGTGCGCGGGGAGGGCGAAGCGGTCAGCCTTGATCTGGTCAAGGCAGTCGAATCAGAACACCCCCTCCATGATGTGAAAGGGATCGCTTACCGCTGCCGAGGAAAGCCCGTGGTCACCTCCCCTCGCCCGGTCATCCAAAACCTTGATGAGTTTCGCATCGGCTGGGAGTTAATCGAGAACTGGGATGACTATCAGTGTTTTGGCCTAGGCCGAGCGGGAGTCATCCAGTTTTCCCGAGGCTGCCCGCACCGCTGCACCTACTGTGGCCAGCGTGAATTTTGGCTAAAGTGGAGATATCGAGATCCGGTGAAGCTGGTGGATGAGATCGAGTGGCTCTACCGCACTCACAATTTGCGTTTCTTTAGCTTAGCAGACGAGAACCCTGCCGCAAACGAACTGGAATGGCACCGGTTTATCAAGGAGATGGCGTCTCGCGAAATCCCGGTTTACTTCTTCGCCTCGATCCGCACCACCGACATCGTCCGCGACGCAGAGATCCTTCACCTCTACCGGCAAGCAGGGATCTTGTACATACTTTTGGGGATTGAATCCACCGAACCAGAGGTGCTCAAAAAAATCAAGAAGGGCTCCACCACCACACACGACCTGGTGGCCTGCCGTTTGCTCAAGCAGCATGGAATCTTTTCAATTATTGCTCATGTCGTTGGATTAAAGAACGAAACCTGGAAAACCTTCCAATCGGCCCTCGAGCAGCTTATCCACTATGATGGTGATTTCGTGAATGTCACCCACGTTACCCCTCATAGCTGGACTGAATTCGGGCGCCAGGTTCAAGATCATTGCATCGTTCAGCGTGATCTAGGTAAGTGGGATTACCGTCACCAGATTATCGCCCAGCCTAACCTTTCCCCCTGGAAGATATTTTTCGCTGTCAAATGGCTTGAGCTTCGCTTTCACGCTAGACCGACTAAGCTCAGGGCTATCCTAAAGATGCGCGATCGGTTCCGCCGTCGACAGCTCTTGTGGTCCACCGTTCGCACGGGACTGGTGTGGCTTGGAGAGGTTCTGTTATTGAAAACAACCAAATCACCCAAAGAGTATTCACATATCCCGATTCGCGGCCTACTGCACTCAAAGTCTCACCAAAAATCAAGCCTCCGTCTGCAGGACTTTACCTCATAGCACAGGCTGGCACCATCCTGCAAAATCACACCGTGAGTACCTGGTTTCCAATGACGTAATAAACGCTGGCGCCACCAAATTGACGGGTGCTCTCTGTTGTAATAAACACGGGATTTGAGGTTTTCAGTTGCTGGAACAAAAACAATTGTTTTCTAGTCAAGATTTTGTTAGATTTACCCCAACCTTCTGTGTTTTTCTTCCCCCCTTAAAAGCAGGCCAAGGCAGCAAATGTTATCTTGGCATAGGTACATATTTCCGAATCTCGGCTAATGTTGTGAGTTCGATTAACTCCCCTACCTTGTTAATCCGATGCAATCCTAACAGAAGAGGATGCTATAACATCTACGACTGGAGGTACATGAAACGGTCCTCGGAGAATGTCTACGTGGACGCTGCCACGGTGAAGGGAGAGCTGTTCGTCAGCAAGGCTCAAATTCAGATTGCCGCCATCCCTGAATTGCCCATGGATTTGGACCAGGTGGTCACCCGTTCCACTCGTTTTCACCACATCAACGGGGCAAAAAGTAAAGAATCCAGCCCCAGAGGGATTTTAGATTTGAGAATGCAGATTTCAGATCTAAGAGCTTAGTACTTCGCCCTAAGAAATGCATGCAGCCTCAATCTGAAATCTACAATCTGAAATCAAAAATCATACATAGGCTGGCCCAAAGGTCCAGATTTCTTAGCTTCGAATGATCAGGCCAGGCTCCCTACGTAAGCGAGACTAATTAGTGTCCATCCGGAAAGTACTGAATGTCATTCTGAGCCCGTCGAAGGGATAGACTCCACGAAGGATCTTCAGATTCTTCGTCGTCCCGCGGTTTGCGGGACTCCTCAGAATGACACCCCGGAACCCCGTTTCCGGATTTAAACTAACTCGAGGGCTTTGGATATCTTATAAAGCTAGGGGAGACAGGAAAGTACATAGCGGAGAGCCAAGTAATGGGTTACAAGAATCTCTCTCAATGTCTAGAAGCGCTAGAGTCCCGAGGAGAACTTCTTCGCATTTCCCAGGAGGTTGACCCCAACCTGGAGATTGGGGCTATACAACGGCGTGTATTCCAGGCTCGAGGCCCCGCCCTGCTCTTTACCAATGTAAAAGGCTGCAACTTTCCCATGGCCGGAAATATCTTCGGCACCTTTGAAAGAAATCGGTTTATCTTTCGGGACACCATAAAGACCATCCAGCGGCTCGTGAAACTCAAGGTTGACCCGTTTGAACTGCTCAAACGACCGTGGAAGTTTTCCGGGATGCCCAAAGCCCTTTTGCATACCATGCCTAAGAAAGTGAGCACAGGGCCGGTACTCGCAAGAGAGACCGATATTCTCAGCCTCCCCCAGCTCAGGTCGTGGCCCCTGGACGGAGGTGGCTATGTCACCTTGCCTCAAGTCTATACCGAAAGCGCTGAAAAACCGGGATTTGTTCACTCCAATCTGGGCATGTACAGGGTGCAGCTTACGGGAGGCAGCTATGAACCCAATAAAGAAGTAGGGCTCCACTATCAAATCCATCGGGGTATTGGTTATCACCATGCCCAGGCCATCACTGCTGGGGTGCCCCTGAAGGTAAATGTCTTTGTTGGCGGCCCTCCTGCCATGACAATTGCCGCAATAATGCCCTTACCTGAAGGCTTGCCCGAGATTTTTTTCGCCGGCGTTCTTGCTGGGCACAGATTACCTATGATTTCCCAAGCCAATGGGCTTCCTATCCTGGCTGAGGCTGACTTCTGCATAACCGGGGTGGTAGATCCAGGACGCCAGTTGCCTGAAGGCCCCTTTGGCGACCATCTGGGATATTACAGTCTCGAGCATGATTTTCCGGTACTCAAGGTGGAAAAGGTTTATCATCGGGAAAACGCTATCTGGCCCTTTACTACTGTGGGCCGGCCTCCTCAGGAAGACACTGTCTTCGGAACGTTTATCCAAGAACTCACCGCACCTCTGATACCCACTGTTTTTAGTGGAGTACATGAAGTCCATGCCGTGGATGCATCCGGGGTGCACCCTTTGCTACTGGCCATCGGCAGTGAGAGATATGTGCCCTATGCAGAAAAACGAGAACCCCAGGAGGTCATCACCTGCGGCTTGTCACTCTTGGGTACCAGTCAAACCTCTTTGTCTAAATATGTGCTCATCTGTGCCAAGGAAGACGATCCTAACCTCAACACCCATGATATCCCTTATTTTTTCAGGCATTTACTCGAGCGGGCAGACTGGAAAAGAGACCTGCACTTTATTACCCGAACCACCATGGACACTTTGGACTATTCTGGCATCAGCTTGAACCAAGGCTCCAAGCTGGTTCTTGCCGTGGCCGGGGCAAAACAAAAAGAGCTGGGAACTGAACTTCCAGCGGATTTTTCCCTGCCCGATGGATTTAGTCGGCCAACATTTTTTGCTCCGGGCATCGTAATTATTCAAGGCCAGCCCCATGAGAAAGGTCGGGATGAGCATGATCCAACCCTGGAAGAACTCGGTGTATTTTTAGAGCAATCCAACTCCCTTGCGAAGTTTCCCCTTGTCGTGGTGACAGACGATGCAGAATTTACTGCCAGGTCCTGGAACAACTTCCTGTGGGTCACCTTTACCCGCTCGGATCCTGCCACAGATATTTACGGGGTAGGAGCTTTTACCCACTGCAAGCATTGGGGATGTAAAGGTTCTCTCATCATTGACGCCAGGTTGAAAACATACCACGCTCCTCCTTTGGAAGATGATCCGGAAATAGAAAAGCGGGTGGACGGACTTGGTGCCCCCGGCGGGCCCTTGCATGGGATAATTTGACCATTCTCATGAAAGTAAAGCAGCCGCACTTAGAGGACATGGCTTTCACCTGTCCACATGACGCAAAGCGCTTAGCGCAGAGCGCAAAGCGCAAAATTATTAGCTATTAAGTCTTTAAGAATATGGAGCGCAGAACCGTAGAACAAAAAACCGCAGAATATCGAAGTGAAAAACATTGTCTTACTGGTTTCAAAAACTTCTGCTGTTTCCGCCGGAGGCGGATTCGACCTGCCCGCCACCATCCCTAAAGGACTCCCTTGATGACCGGCTAAAATCGATTGAAACTTCAAGAAAATCAGGTTGTGGGGTCAATGTTGGGCAAAGATTTATTTGACAACGTGTAATTTTTCACTTGTGTTCAACTTGATTTGGGTTATAATTAGTCCTGCAAAATCTAGCCTGCACTATTCACGAATCTTTCGGAGAGACTAATCTGAATCGTTGGCGATAATTACGGTGAGGTCACTGCGAAGGCTACGACCAGGAGTTGGCCCCGCCTAAGCAAGCATAACTTCACCCAGCGAACAACGTATTCTCCGCAAAACTGATGATCTCAGGAAGAGAATGTCGTATCGCCTACCTTTCCACAATAATTATAAGCATTTGTTTTAGGCTAAGAAATTTCTGCTCGGCAGATATTAGATGCTTCTGTCCACCAACTGCATGAAAGCGAAAAAGGGCCATTTGGGGATGGGAACTAGTTAACAGGAGGGCGGAATAAGGTCATGTTCTACTATGTTGCCTTGTACACAGCTTTGGCCATTTTCGGCATCGGTTTGATCTACAAGATATCCACCTGGTTTCGCTATAAGATCGGGACGGATGCCCAAGACATCTCGACCTCAACCAGGATTCTTGCGGCATTGAAGGGAATCATATTGACCCTTTTCAGTGTGAAGATCTTTACCGTATTGAAAGTTTTTGTCCTCGATGTCCTTCTGCAAGTACAAGTGCTGCGGCAGGATTTTCTTAGATGGGCCATGCACATTTGTATCTACGTCGGTTTTATGCTGCTTCTTCTCCTACATGCCCTCGATAACATAATAACTCCCGCTTTATTCGAAAATTACTACTCATCGATCAACCCGTTTTTATTTTTGCGGGAATTACTCGGTATTGTTATAGTCCTGGGAGTCGCCATCGCGGTGTATCGAAGATTCATCCTAAAGGTCCCGCGCCATATCACCAGTGCCATGGATATTTACGCCATAATCATCCTCGCAGTCATAATGATCTCCGGTTTTCTTCACAAGGGGACAAAAATCACCTCTTACACCAGGTACCAGGACATGGTAGAGGAGTATACCATTGAGGCTGATGAAGAAGAGCTGAGAACTTTGGAGGCTTACTGGGTGGAAAAATTTGGTGTGGTCTCCCCCACCCTAAAAGGACCCTTTGACGACGAGACCCTTGAGCTGGGCGCGGAGGCACATGAAATGACCTGCGTCGAGTGCCACTCTCGCCCCCAATGGGCATTTACGAGCTATGTTATGGCCAAAACCACAAAACCCATAGCCCTGGGATTGGACAAGGTAAATGTATCCACTATTCTCTGGTACATACATTTTCTCGCGTCTTTTCTGGGTCTTGCCTATCTTCCTTTCAGCAAGTTCTTTCACATCTTTACCAGCCCCCTGAGTCTTGTGGCCAACGCTGTCATGGACAAGGAGAAATCGGACCCGGCCAACATAGCCACCAGACAGGTTCTGGAGTTGGATGCCTGCATGCACTGTGGTACCTGCAGTGTACAATGCAGGGTTGGCGTGATTTTTCAAGAGATTCCCAATTTCACAATTCTCCCGTCCGAAAAAATACCCGCAATCAAAGCACTTGCTGCCGGTAAGAAAATCAGCCCCCAGGAAACCAGGTCCATCCAAGAGGGAATGTATCTCTGCACCAACTGTTACAACTGTACCGTGGCCTGTCCAGCTGGTATCAACCTGCAGGATTTGTGGTTCAACGTGAGAGAGTCTCTGTTTCAACAGAACATTCCCGAGTTCCTCATGCTGTCGCCCCTCTCTCTCTACCGCGGCCTGATGAAGGAAACCCTGGATCAGGCTACTTACCCGCTACCCATAGATCGAACCCTAGAGGCCGTTGCTGGTAATGGTGATCTAGTCGCGATACAGGATCGCACCTTACCCCTCGCACCCGGCGATTATAGTCTGTTAAGCAGCCTGCACCTAGCGGTCCAGTCGAGTACTTTTTCCCACTGTTTTCGCTGCGTCACCTGTTCAAACGCCTGCCCTGTTGTGCGCAACTACAGTAATCCACAGGAAATCTTAGGGCTCCTGCCCCATCAAATCATGCACGCCACCGGGATGAGGTTCTGGGATCTTGTGTTCAGTGCCAAGATGTTGTGGGATTGCCTTGGCTGCTATCAGTGCCAGGAACACTGTCCCCAGGGCGTGTGTGTTGCCGATGTGCTATACGAATTGAAAAACGTGGCCATCAGCCGGGCTATAGAAAGGATGTCCGGATAGCGATTCAAACACACCAACACGAGGCTGTAGAAAAAACCTCAATTTAAATTGAGCGATTCTAGTGGACGGCACGAGTATAGGCAGCACAATCCATGTCATTCTGAGCGACAGCGAAGAATCTTCTGGGTGGAACCGCCTTTTGAGATTCTTCGTCGCCTGTCGGCTCCTCAGAATGACAGTGAACGGAGAATCGCTCAATTTAGGATCAAATAACATTTTTCAATAAGGATGAGTGAAATTATGAAGTTTGCATTGTTACGTTGCTGCACAACTCCCATCGTACTGAAGCAATACGAATTGTCTACGGATGCGGTTCTCAAGAAGCTAGGCATAGAGGTGGTGGATATCCAGGAGTTCAGTTGTTGTGGATATCCCATAAAAAACTTTAATTTTAAAGCCTATGTGCTCGCTTCAGCGAGGAATCTGGCGTTGTCTGAGAGGGAAAATCTGGACTTACTTACGGTGTGCAATTGTTGTTACGGCAGCCTCAAGCATGTAGGGCATCTCATGAAAGATGAAACGTCCGTAAGAAAAGAAACGAATTCGACTCTGGAGAAAGAAGGGCTGCAATTCCAGGGAGATATTGAACCAAAACATCTCCTGCAGGTGCTTTACGACGACATTGGTATTGATGCCATTGGGGACATGATCGTACATACTTTTGATGGTTTACAGATTGCTACTCACTACGGCTGCCACCTCTTACGCCCGCGGGAGGTTGTCCAGTTTGATAACCCGTTCTCTCCCACCAAACTCGACCAACTTGTTGAAGTTACAGGAGCGAAAAGTGTCGACTGGTTGACCAAGCTTGAATGTTGCGGTTCCCCATTGTGGGGAGTAAACGATGAACTCTCTCTGGACTTGACCGAAAATAAATTGAAGAGCGCCAAGCAAGCTGGTGCTGATTATCTTTGCGTCGTCTGTACGTACTGCCAGCTCCAGTTTGATCGGGTTCAGAAAATACTCCTCTCCCAGCGAAGCCCTGAGCACCAACTTCCTTCAATTCTCTACACGCAACTTCTTGGTCTTAGTTTGGGCATTGATGGGGCAGCTCTGGGGCTCGATATGAATCAGGTGGACATCCGGGATATTGAAGGTTATTTGGCCCAAGAAGCGGCGTCGTAGTATGCAAAGATCGCGCATTAGAACGCGATTCCACTGCTTTACTAAACCGTAAAACGTGTGATCCTGACCCCCACAGTCGTTCGTTCTCTGGGGGTTTTTCGTATTAGCGCCTTAACACCGTGCTAGGCAATTGCCGAACAGGTCCTGGTGTTTTCACCGACTGGCTCTTCACCTCGAATCAGAACCATCACGCGGAAATCTTCTCAATCAAAAAAAGTTCTTTCTCCCACCCCACCCGTTGCAACCGTCCTGTATGCTACCAGCCTTGCTCCACCTTATTCACGCTGTTGAGCGTTGATAAAGCTCAGGCAATCGGTTGACCACCAGCAGCAATGCATCGCTTTCAAAGAGGCGAATCCTATTACCTCTGGTATCACACAGGATTTCGATATAGAATAGCCAGAATTAATTATGCTGAAAGGATTGGAAACGTGAAGCTGCACTCATACATAAACAGATGGCTTCTTATGGAGGTTTTGGATCAATGAAGGTAGAACAGAAAATGTTGTTCGGTATCCATGATTTAGAGTCCGCCCGGCAGGCCCTGCTCGCTGCTGGCACTCTCCTGAAGGAGAGAGAGAACGTCGGCATCACCTTATTTCACGGTGCCCCAGACTCGGATATCTCCACCCTCTCAAGACTGCTCCGGCTGACTCCGGAGGTCGTTGAAGAATATGAGAAGGCTTGCAGCTTGCAAGAGCATGAAGTCTTGGAACAGGCGAAAGATTTACTGATTGAGTCGGGATTCGACTCAGCCAGGTTGGCCACTGTTTGCGAGGGGAAGTGTCATGATCCTGCAGCCGCCATGTTGAAGCTGGCTAACACAGAAGGCCTGGACCCCATCCTTTTGGCTCGACGCCGAGAGCCTTTACTGGAGCGGATGCTGATGGGACCTGCAACCTACAGGGTAGTTCAGATGGCGGAATGGCGGACCGTCTGGTTGATCGATACCCCCGTTGCCTCCCATGACGTCCTGGTGGCCTTGGTGGGTGCTCCCATTAGCCGGCGGGTAATGGAACACACGGTACAACATTTCGGCCACCTTATAGACAGTAAGTTCACCTTTTTTCACGTGATTCCACCCATACCGCCGGTTTACTGGGACGACACCCGCATCTTCGACGCGCCGGAGCGGCAAGAACGGGAAGAGCAAAAAGAAAGTTGGATGCAGGATTACGCCGAGAGAGTCGAAGAGTTTGCAACTGAAGGCAAGGAGAAACTCATCAGCGCGGGTATCCCCGCAGAGAACATTGACTTTAAAGTTAAACCCACGAAAAAAGGAATGTCCGGAGACATACTTCTGGAGCTGGAACAGGGAAATTACGGAATTCTGGTCATAGGCCGCAAGGGATCCAAGGAGATAAGCCCGTTTCGAATTGGCAGCATTGCCACTAAGCTGCTCCACAACGCCCAAAGGTGTATGGTTTGTTTAGTCAATTGACCGACTCTACCGCCCTGGAGTCCTTGGATCTTGGTAATCTCAAGCCAGCTCAACCGTCGCAAACCCATGGTGGCAATGCTACCGGGAAGATGTTGTCACCACATCTTGACTCGCAGACCTCCCAGTTAGGCGGCTGAAGGCTTCTTCCATACAGGCGAGATTGAACGGAGCTTGTCAACGACGAGGGGAAATCTTTCCAGGACGTATTCAACATCTTCAACGCTGTTATTGCTGTTTAGGGTAAAGACGATAGAGCCTTGGGCGAGATCAGGCCGTATGCCTATGGCCACCAGAACAGGCGAGGTCTTGAGGGCTTTTGATGCGCACGCAGAGCCAGTATTCGCATAGATACCTTCCTGGTTGAGCATTAACAGTAACGCCTCTCCTTCGATTCCCTCGATGCAATAGCTTGCATGCCCGGGAAGCCTCCTCTCGGGATGGCCTGTGGGTGTGACTTGCTCAATTCGCTCATGGATGCCCGCATCCAGGAGGTCCCGCATTTTCCGTACCTGCTTTGCCTTGTCGGGCAGTTCTTTCGTTGCAAGTTCAGCTGCTTTCCCCAGCCCAACAATTGCCGGGACATTCTCCGTTCCGGCTCGCCTCCCCATTTCCTGGATACCACCATGAATCAATGGCATAAGTCTCAGGTTATCTCTGAAATACAGTGCTCCAATCCCCTTGGGTGCGTTCAGGGAAACCCCGGAGAGGCTCAACAGATCCACGCCTAGTTCATTAACATCCACCGGGAGGTTACCCACGGTTGCAACCGCATCTGTATGAAATGCAACCTTTCTTTCGCGACAGACGGCAGCAAGCTCTGATATGGGTTCCAGAGTTCCGATTTCATTATTGCCGTGCATGATTGAGACAAGTATGGTCTCAGGAGAAATGGCTTGAGATAGCCGTTCTGGGTCCACCAAGCCGTATCCGTCCACCTGAAGGAACGTCACCTCAAAATCCATACGTTCCAAGAATCTAGCAGAATTAATAACTGAATGATGCTCAATGGCAGAGATAACGATATGCTTCCCCTTTTTCTGCCTGGCAAGTGCCGCGCCCTTCACCGCGAGGTTGTTTGCTTCGGCACCTGATGAAGTGAATATAATTTCCTTCGCTTTGGCGCCAATCAATTGGCCCACCTTTGCTCTCTGTTCATCTATGACCTGCATGATTCTTGAACCCATGTCATAGACAGTGGAGGGATTACCAAAATGCTCGTCAAAATAGGGGAGCATGGCTTCAACGACCTCTTTTCTCACTGGCGTCGCCGATGCGTTATCCAGGTAAACTCTTTTCATGTTGAGCCCCCTTGCTTAGTCTTTGGCCTTTCGTATGTAGAGCTTATAACAATCGTCGCCCTCCTCCACGCCAATGAACTCCTGACCGCACTTTTCGCACCAGGCAGGAATATCCTCGAGCGCACCGTCATAATCGGTCAACACCTCTAATACCTGATCCTTTTTGAGACATTTAAGCTTTTCCCCTGGCTCCAACAGGTGCAGCGGACACATTCGGCATACCAGATCTAGGGTCTCATCTGACGGGTGATCCTCTACAAACTTCATCTGTTATTCCTTGTCTTGGGTTTTTGGACAAGTCAATCTATACGTGATCGATATGATATAATAGATAGTAACGTGGTTTCAAGCCCCACTTCGGGAGAAAATCCGGACAAGATTCTTTCTATGGAAAATCCCGAGAAGTAACCGCACCCAACTCTGTGCGTGTTAAGAGAAGACTATATCGATAGCGTGCAACCGCACATCCACTTCAACTTCCATGAACCAGATGGAGACCAGATCTCAGTTTACACTGCCTCCGACAACAACAGTTGCCCGTGTCTATCAGAAGCGAAGGCAATGCTGGCCGAGGAAAGCACCACCAGAACAGAGCCGATGTTGTGAACCACCGCTCCCATAATCGGGGTAAGGAGCCCCCCGCCGCTAGCGAGTACGGCAACAGCATTGAATATCATACCAAAAGCGATGTTCCACTTGATGGTCTTCAGCATTCTCCGGCTTAACTGCACCAAAAAGGGTAACTTGGAGATGTCATCATTCATGAGAACTATGTCTGCCGTTTCCAGGGCAACATCGGTTCCCACTGCGCCCATGGCAATACCTGCATTGGCTCTGGCCAAGGCGGGCGCGTCATTGATCCCATCCCCTACGTAAAGTACCACTTCCCCCTTCGCCTGAAAGTCCTCTATCATTTGAAGCTTGTCTTCTGGTTTCAGCTCAGCCCAGGCGTCCGTCAACCCCACAGAGTCTGCCACCGGACGAGCGGCCTTCTCATGATCTCCAGAGAGGAGACCGATCCTTTGTATCCCCAGGGTGCGGAGGTCTTGGACCATTTGCCGCGCCGCCGGCCGAATATGATCCGCCACACTGAGAATCCCAAGCGGACGCCCTTCCTCGTACACCAGCAAGGGAGTAGTGCCATTCTCCTTGATGGTCTCCAAATGTGCGCACAATATCTCAGGGATATCATCGCCAGCAATGCAGGCACTGCCCACCTCAACCAATCTCCCCTCAACCCTTGCCCGAACACCGCGCCCAACCTCGGTGACCATCTCTTCAGCGGGACAGAGAGGTATCTTTGCGTAGTAGGCCGCCTTCATTACGGCCTTGGCCAGAGGGTGAGTGCTGTTCTGCTCAACGCATGCTGCCCGGGCCAGAACCTCTTTGGGAGCAAAACTATCAATGGCAAAGATCTCATCAACACGGGGCTTACCTTCGGTGAGCGTGCCGGTTTTGTCAAACAGAACAGTGTTGGCCCGCCCGGTCTCCTCCAAGAAAAGACCTCCTTTTACCAGAATCCCAGCTTTTGCCGCCCGCCCTATGCTCGCAACGATGGCGGTGGGTGCGGCAAGAATGAGTGCACAGGGACAACCCACGATAAGCACCGCTATCGCACGAGCGATCAATGAGCTTTCCCGCCCTGGGCTTGTGCGCTTCAGCTTCGGAAACCAGCTTTATCACTCTGCCAAGGGTGGTATCCTCGCCGACCTTTGTGGCTTCAAATTCCACAACCCCGTTTTGATTGAGCGTGCCGGCATAGATTTCATCACCCACGGTTTTCTCTCGAGGGATGGGCTCCCCGGTCATGGACGACTCATCCACTGAAGTGATACCTTTTGAGACCACCCCATCCACAGGAATTCTCTCACCCGGCTTTACCAAAAGAAGGTCTCCAACCCGCACCTCGGCAACGGGCTTGGTTACACTCTTGCCGTCCACAAGCACTGCAGCTGTCTCCGGAGCAATATGTATAAGAGATTCAACCGCCTTGCGTGCTGAATCGCTTGTTGCCTCCTCCAGGAGAGCACCGAGAACCATGACAAAGCTCACCACCGCTGCAGTCAAAAATTCCCCCTCTATGAGACAGGCTATGATCGCCAGACTGACAAGCTCATCCACGTTCACTTTACGTTGGTAGAGTCCTTTCAGGGCACCCGAGATAATGGGCAGACCGCTAAGCATCAGCGCCGCCAAAGCCAGCGCCACACCGAATGTGGACTGGACTTCACCTCCCCGGTCCCAGAGAAAGCTGGCCAGAGTCAAACATCCCGCCAGCGTAATCCGGTAAAAGTCCCGGGATCCGAGAAGCTCGCGATAAACCCCAAGCTGTGAAAATCGTCCGATCACAACTCTGCTTGAAACCTCCTACTCAGGGGGAATTCGCATGGACTGTCTTTAGAGGAGTACGACCAGCAGCGCCGGCCGCTTATCCTTCCTTATTGCCTGCGGTATCGGAGGATGCGATCTCCTGGCACGAACTGTCCGCGCAACCACAGCCTTCGGACTTACCTGCAATGGTGCGATAAATCCATCTGGCCGACAGAGCCAAGGCAATTCCGCCGATGACCAGTACGATGACCGTTTCAGCCATAACCGACCCTTCCCGGATTGTAACAGATCTGCTATTAGAGCAGAAATGATCTCGGTCCTACTGATTCAATGGGAATTTATGGAGGTTAAGATTACAAAACTCCAGGCCCAGAGGCAAGGGAAAATAAATGGCAGTATTGCTTCTGAAAATGCAGCACATCTTCATGCTGGCTCTCGCTAGGATGAGATGAGTAAAGATAGTTGGCTCCAGATGCTCGTTGTTTCACTGCCTCCCCCTTTGGCCTTTCCTGGTGTTTCTTCTGAGTGACTGGTGGGAGGCCTGTGCCACTCCCGCAGCTGTGGGTGGGGGAGCCCCTGGTCCCGTTCCCCAGGAACGGGAAACAGG
>CAYFXH010000118.1:0-1392 GCA_964346905.1 uncultured Desulfobacteraceae bacterium
AAGCCTTGCTTTTCAGTTTGCAGTAGGTACAAGGCATAGGGCATAGGGCATAGAGCATAGGGAAAGCATTTCGAATTGCGAATTGCGAATTTCGAATTGCGGATTTCGGATTTAAGAAAAGGGCGATGCGGAGAGACGGAGATTAGAAGGCAGCAGGCAGGAGGCAGCAAGCAGCTTGCGGATTTCGAAATTCGAAATTCGCAATTTTAACTCTAAGCTCTATACCCCTCGATGCGACTCATTTAATTGGCTCTTAATAGAGAGGAAAACATTGACAATTTCCTATTTTTTGAATATGAATTAATTAAACCACAATGTGGTACACGTATTGCTTCTCAATAATTCCCTCATCTGAATTAAAACGTATGAATTCCAGTTCAAAATTTAGTCGCCACCAGGATTAACTGGTTTGTCCTGGCGTGGATGTATGTTTTTAGCCTTGAAGTTCAGGATTCTATGTTTGCAAAGTACAAAAAATATAGTGCCACTTCTTTTGTGATCTTGCTGGTCTTCATCTTGTATCCGGTGGAGAGGGCAGAGGCTTGTGGCGGTAACGATGTCATGCTTTCTGACCTCACGTCAAAGACAGCCAAGAAGGGTCCCTATCACCGTTTTGACGACGAGGGAAATCTCTGGGTAGATAAATCCATCGTGAAAATCAATCCAGCACAGGCGCAGGCAATCGCGGAAAAGTACGTGCTGGAAAATTACTCAGATCCACCTCTGCCTCTCACATTCCGCAAGCTTGAATTGGTCCACAGAAAGCTTGTCTATCAGTTTGAGTCACAAACGGTAGAAAACCACAACGGGCTGTACCATCTTGGGCCGGTCAACTTCAAAGTTGAGAAACTTGTTCTCGATGTAGACGCTCGCACAGGCAATGTATACCTAGCCAATGGTTGTGGGGCTGCGCCGGGTAAAGCTCTCTATAAATTTGATCCAGGGGATTTCACCAATGTTGCCATAGGCGAAACACCAGTTCTCGTTTCAAATAACACCAATTTCATCGCCCGAAGAACCGGCAACCAGGCAAAGATAGACGGAAGGATACATCCAGAAGAATGGAAGGACACAGGTCATCGATACTTCTATTTGGGCACATATAAGAAGCACGCACCTTTCGAAGAACACAAGAAACCTTATTATTACGCTGAGGTTTGGACGCAAATCGACGATGAAAACATCTACTTCGCAGTGAAAACTGATGTTCCGTACTGGGTCGGCCTTATGTTCAAGAATGATGCTAACCTTGGGATGCTCGGGGCCTACAGAGACGCTAAGGTTATGAAGTCAAATGGCGAAGTCAGCGACAGGCATTTCATCAGTCGTCCAAACAAAACCTTGTATCTTGAATTTGATGAGACGGACGATATCCTCTCCCAGGGCCATTTT
>CAYFXH010000118.1:1402-14580 GCA_964346905.1 uncultured Desulfobacteraceae bacterium
GAAATACCCTCGAACACTACGGAATATTTACCCTCGATAAAGCACATGCTAATCATGATCATTCTAAGAATAATGAGGAACATGCCGACGTATGGGCAAGCAATGAAACAACCTTTCGCATTGGCACTCCTGCAGACAGGGACATCTACGGCAATCCAGTGACGCCGGCATTTGCAAGCTATGACTCCGGCTATGACCCGGCAAAGGACAACAATCATTTTCATTATGCCGGCATATCACTAAAAGATTTTAACGGCCGTTTCTCAATAGCCGCTTATATCAGTTTGCTCTCTGTAGTTCTGGGTTTAATTGGGATGGGGATTATAATCAGTCGTTTTCGATCGCAGCCACATAATAATCCGGTTCAGCTACATTCTGATGGATTTGACCTCATGAGAATAGGGTGGGTGAACCGGTTTGTTACCTGGAAGCACTTCAGAAATATATTTATCATTCCTACCCTTATTATATTTTTGATCATAATCTACCTTGGGTTTTTTGACGTCCAGGACGGACAGCGGAATATAGCTACCGTATTCACCTGGACCTTGTGGTGGAGCCTGATTATCTTCACTTTTATCATCGCGGGGCGTTTCTGGTGCATGATGTGTCCTTTTGCAGCTATTGGTGACCTTGTTCAAAGATTCGTTGGTCTAAACAAAGAACTACCACGCTGGCTGCAGAATATGGGGCTTCAGACCGGTGAATTTGTTCTCCTGACCTGGGCTTTTACTATACTTGCCTTTGGCAGCAGACCCTTTGTTACCGCGGTTGTAATTGTCTTGATTCTCGTAGCAGCTGTAATCTTTAGCGTAATATATGAACGTCGTTCTTTTTGCCGACATATTTGTCCGATAGGGTCGGTTATCGGCATTTACTCAATGGTTTCGCCTATAGAATTGCGTCCTTGTGCAGAGGGACCTTGTGAAGTTCACAATCAGAAAACGTGCGGCGAGGCCTGCCCCATGCTGGAACACCCTCATGAGATGGACAGCAATGTATACTGCAACTTCTGCATGAAGTGTCATCCTGCTTGTCCATCACAAAATCTGGGTCTTCGCCTCAGATCTTTCGGCAAAGATATCTATGCCAGCCTCCATAAATCTCGTGCAGAAGCTCTGGCAGCCCTGTTCTTGCTTGGCGTGGTCATTGTAGAAACTCTTGCCATGACATCTTCTTGGAGACCTTTGGAAAATAGCCTGAGCAGCCTTCTGGGGATTAATTCATCAGCAGCTATCTACACAATAAGTTTGAGCTTAATTATTTTATTACCTGTGGGATTTTTCTATGTCGTATGCTATCTGCTGAAGTTATGGTTGGATAAGGAAAAGTACCGCACCCAGGACCTGGTTACAGAGTTCGCTTTTGTCTTTATTCCACTTGGCATTGCCTTACATTTTGCCCATAACATTCAGCATCTCATAATTGAAAGCCCTATTGCTGTCCCGGCGACGATACGCTTCTTACAAAATATTGGTATTGGAACTTCTCTTTCAATTGACTGGAACCCGTCTCCCCTATTGGGGTTAAAGCCTATATTCTTTATTCAGATGAGTATTGTAATAGCAGGTTTCGGCCTAACCTTGTTTGTCCTCTATCGTCTTCTTAGACGATTCCAAAAACCGCTGAACCACATTTTCAAGATGGTCACGGTCATGTCCTTGTATGCCCTCATTGTTGTACTTTCCAGTATCTATATTCTTGGCCTACCTATGGGCGGAAGGCACATACATTAGTAGAAAAAAGGGGAATGGGGTTAGAAGACAGCCGGCAGCAGAGAGATGATTTCGGATTGCGGATTGCGGATTTCGGATTTAAGAAGAGCGAGAAAAACGGGACCAGGCTGAAAGAAAAGGCTTAAGAGGATGAGGGAGATGAGTTTTTCGCGGCTAAAAGCCGCTCCCACAGTCTTGAGGCGGATTGGAGTGATGGGGATTTGATGGTGAGCAGTGCCCACCCTACATTACTAAGGAGGCAGAAGACAGACGACAGAAGACAGGGGGCGTTTTGTCCGTTGTCACTGGTCCGTGGTCAGCAACTATTCGCAAAGCGCAAAGCGCATAGCGTAAAAAAGAAAAAGCATAATTCGAATTTCGAATTGCGGAATTGTCGCGGCTGGAAAGTCCCTCCCACAGGTTTGAAACGGATTGGAGTGATGGAGATTTGATGGTGGGCAGTGCCCACCCTACATTCATAAAAGGTGCTCCCACGGTTTGAAGAAGTAGCTGTCAGGGCTAGGCCTGAAACCTTATCATTTGGATTGGTTTTTCGCATTGACACAAAGACTGGATCAGGAGTATTTTAACTTTCAGTTTCTCCCACGTCTTGAGGTTCGTCTTAGCCTGGATACTTCACGAATCTTCTGCTGCAACCGCTCTGACTATTGGCCAGTTAGCTTAGTGGTTTTTTTATTTGGACGACTAGTTAGTTCTTGCCCGGAAACCAGTCAATGTCATTCTGAGTCCCGCCCTTGCGGGATTAAGAATCTCCCTCAAGCCCGGCAACTAGGAGATTCTTCGCCGTTTCACTCCTCAGAATGACACTGGGTTGTTAAGTTTCCGGATGGACACCAATTATTGATGGGGCAGTCACAACTTATTTCTTTAACTACCGTATAAAAGCAATAAAAATCAGGAGATGTGATTATGCCAGAGTATGATGGAGCTGATAGGCGAGGCAACACAGATAGACGAAGCGGATGGGACAGGAGAGAGAGCAAGCAAAATTTGAGCTTGCTCGAGATGATAACGACGCACGACCTGGACGGGCAATGTAGAAAAATTACAAGTTGGCTTAAACAACATTATGATTTTCGGGGAATTGGATTTCTGCTTCAGGATTCTACCTTGAGCCGGCCTCATTTTTACGCGGATAATGTTTCAGAAGATATTTTGAAAGGCCTTGATGAAATTCTTCCTGATCACAATCAAAGAGAAGAAACACAAAATGAAATGATGCTTTTTGCACAGAAAGAGGGGAAAGTTATCGTCTCCAATCCGCAAGAAGATCAGCAGTCATCAGAACCAATAGTCCTTACCATCCCCTTGGCCCTCCAACACCGCTCCATTGGAACTCTGGCTCTAGCTATGAAGTCAGCAGAAATTGATCGTTTGACCAGTGAAAAACCCGCACAACTTTGGTTTGTGCCCTTACTGTCTCTCCTGTTAGACAATGCCTTGATGCACGAGCAGAAGGACAAAAAAATACGTATGCTCAACTTATATCAAACAGTAAGCTTTGCACTGGGCTATATTGGCGACTTACAAGAGCTTCTCACCACGATTATAAGTATTGTCACCACAGAGCTAATTTGCGAAGAGGGCTCGGTTCTGCTGCATGACGAAGAGAGCAATGAGTTCGAATTTTTCACTGCTGTGGGCGACACAGGACAGGAGCTTGTGAAGCTTCGCTTTCCTGCTGATAAAGGGATTGCCGGCCGCGCCTTCAGGGAGCGCAGACCCCTTGTTGTAAATGATGTTGAGAGCTCCCCCGATTTCTATGGCTCTATCGACGAAGAGCATGACTTCAAAACAGAGTCAATTCTGGCAGTTCCTCTCATATCAGGAGATGAGGTCATTGGAGTTATTGAAGCCATAAACAAAATCGGAGGCAACGGTTTTGATAAAGAAGATGAGCAGATGCTTGCAGCAATTGCAGACGAAGTGGCTCTAGCAGTGAAAAATGCGAAGATTTTTGATTATGTCGTTGATAGCTACTGTAAAATATGACAAGGGGAGAGTAGTTGCAAAGGTTGCATACGACCTCTCAAGTCGTGGACTCCCTGCGTTAGACAACTTGAGTGATTAAATAGAGATTTTAGATTTTAGATTTCAGATTTCAGATTTTAGATTTTAGATTTCAGATTTAACTAAATTGAAACCAGGGGGTCCCAAAATCTGCAATCTGCATTCTAAAATCTAAAATCTAAAATCGCTGGTTTCCATTACTCCAGCAAATTTCCGCCTGAGATAAGGGCGATTGAAGCCCCCCCTTCAGGGGGCAGCTCAAAGCCGGATCCTTTACCCTCCCGCCCCCCGCAAGCGGGATCTTCGACAGGGGGAGGGGGAACTATGGTCTTGGCTGAAAACAAGCTCGTGATTGGGAGTTTTTCAGAGTTCAGTTGTCTTTTTCAGCAGCGTGCTAAAAAGAAAAGAACTCTGCTGGGGGCAAGAAGACCGTCTTTTGTGTCAGGAGACGAGAGTAAAAAAAAAGAAAGAGAAATATAAACTTTGGGTTGCCAGGAGAGAAGCGTTCTCTATTTACGATGAGCCTGGCCACACCGTGATGATAGTTGAAATGGAGGGGGAGCCTATTGAGTACGAGAAGGGCGTGGCCGGCAAGTTTGTCTCCCGTCGCAGTGTTACCGTTCATGATCGGGTGGGGGGCCATGGTCTCATGGATGGCTATGTTATGGCCTATTTCGAGCATGGCGCAGCATACAGCCGGTTTAAAGGCCACCGGGACGGGCGTAGCAAAATCAGCGAGGGCACCTGGGAGACTTACCGGACCACAGGGAAGCTGGCTGGGAAGCATGGCCGAGGAAAATTTAAAGTATCCCCAGGGGAACGCTGGAACGAATATATTCTCGACCTGGAGGGAGACTATGAGGCTGCGTGATCTCACTGCGCCCGTGCTCTCACAGGTTGGTCCCTGTACATAGGAGTGATTGAGCCATGGCCAAACCAGAACACTTTGCTGAGCTCAAGAAAGGTGTACTAGCGTGGAACACTTGGAGGAGAGAGAACTTGGAATTAGTGCCAGACCTCCGCGAGGCTGATCTGCGGGGTGCGAATCTCTCCGGGGTGAATTTCCGCGATACGGACCTGCGTGGGGCTGACCTTCGAGAGGCGAACCTCAGCGAGGCCAACTTAAGCGAGGTTGACCTCCGGGGCTACCAGGCTGATCTCCGCGAAGCTGACCTGCGGTTTGCGAACCTCCGCTGGGCATACTTCAGTGAGACAAACTTCAGCGAGGCCAACTTGAGCGGCGCTGATTTGCGGGGGGCTTTTCTCGATGAAACAAACTTCCGCGACGCAAACCTCCAAAGGGCGGAGCTCATTGGGGTGAACCTCAGTGGCGCTGACCTCCGCGGAGCTTTACTGCGTGGGGCTTTACTCCGGGAAGCCGACCTCCGGCGGGCTGATTTCCGCTGGGCTGATCTTCGCGAGGTTGACTTCCGCTGGGCGAACCTGAGCGGGGAGGAACACCTCGGGGGTGGAACCGACCTCCGCTGGGCGAACCTCCATGCGGCTGACTTCCGTGGTGCTGACCTCAATATGGCGAATCTCAGCATGGCGTTAGTCGACGAGGCTACCTTTATTGGTGCGCAGCTTAATGGGGCGGACCTTAGCAGGGCCTTTCTCGACAGGGCGAACCTAAGTGGGGCAGTGCTCATGGAAACAAACCTCAGGGGGGCGTTTCTTGACCAAGCTAACCTCAGTGCGGCCAACCTTGTTAAAGCGGACCTCAGCAGGGCTAATCTCAAGGAAGCGAAGAGCTTATTTGTTAGCCAACTTACCAAAGCAGCAACGCTGTATAAGGCTGAATTAGACGAAAGCCTTATGGGGAAGATAGAAAAAGACTATCCTCATCTTTTGAAAAAGCCTGACTCTAACAGCTAATGTACATTCAGAAACTGTGGATATAAACTGGGTTGCCCGTAAAATTCGGGAGGCGAATGGGCCATGCTGAATCTTCAAAAAATCACCATTGACCTCTGTGTTGAGGAGCTCAGGAGGGCATACGAGCGAACCTACAGTAATGTAGAGCAGCAGCTCGGAAACATCATTGTGTGGTCAGGGCGACTCGCTTTGGAAAACATCGCCAACTCTGATGCTCTATACCATGACGTTGACCACACGGTGATGGTTACCTTGGCTGGGCAGGCAATCATAGAGGGAAAACACTTGTTAGAGGGAGGCGTCACACCCAGAGACTGGGTCCATTACATGATTGCACTTCTGTGTCACGATATTGGTTATGTGAAAGGGATTTGCCGGGGTGACAAAGACGGCGTGTACGCCACTGGAGTTGGTGATGAGACGGTTGAGGTTCCATCTGGGGGGACCGATGCAGTGCTCTCGCCATATCATGTTGACCGTAGCAAACTCTTTGTACGAGAGCGGTTCGGCAAAGGTCTGCTTATGGGGATGGTCGCAAAGATAGATGCAGAGTTGATCGCTTCGTACATAGAAATGACCCGCTTCCCTGTGCCCGATGACGATTGGTACAAGGAAACCAGAGGATATCCGGGATTGGTGCGAGCGGCAGACTTTATTGGCCAGCTGGGCGATCCGAACCGCCCCCGCAAATCAGCGGCACTGTTCTTTGAGTTTGAGGAGATCGGTCTCAATGAGGAACTTGGATACAGAACGCCGGGAGATGTGCGGGAGAGCAACGCAAGATTCTACTGGGAAGTTGCGAGTCCGTACGTTCAAGATGCCTTGCGCTATCTTCGTGTAACTCAGGAAGGCAAGCAGTGGATCGCCAATTTGCATGCGAATGTTTTAGGCGCGGAATATGATGCCATAACTGATAGTGGTATGTGATAAGGATGTGGCTCCGAACCGGTGCGGCCTAAGGTTTGATAGTGGGTTTTGTAGCTACCCTGATGGGTGGATTAACCGGTTTTCTTTCTGAATCTTTGCTAGAATTGCATATCGTCCGCAGCCCATAATTCAGTGATGGGTGATAACGATTCCAAGAAGAATACTCAAAGGAGATAGGTTGCATGCGGGAGACAACCAGGATGTCCGATAGAGATCTAACGTTTGTAAAGAAATACTGCCTTGGCGGTACATTCCCGGCTAGCGATCAACGCTGTCCTTATGCGAAAGCAAGATTACTGGCCGGCTTGCGCAAAGTGCCAACAGGAGACAGCGATTTCTAAGAAGCGGATGCAATGTTTCTCTGTCGATATCCAGATGAAAAAATGCCCTTACCTGAAGCACGTCTAATTTCAGAGCTAAGCCAATGTCCTCACACCGAGAGAAGAAAGGAGATCGATTCGCTGAATGTGGAAGAAGCCAGTAGTAAATGATTTCGGATTTCGGATTGCGAATTTCGGATTTTGAAATTATCAGGTGTTATCCTCGCTGTTGTAGCAAACCATCATCATTCAGTTGGGTACCATGCTCCATGCCCTGTTCCTTCTTGGGGCGGAGCCAAGTGCTGTACGGATTGATGAAGACTCATTCAGTTACACATAAAGGACTGGTAAAAGATCAAAACCAGGATCGGTTTTTGGTTGAGGAATTTTCCAACGGCTGCGTTCTTCTGGCCGTGGCCGACGGCGCTGGTGGGGAGGCAATGGGTGAACGTGCTGCAGAGATTGCCAAGGAAAGTTTGGCTAACTTCGATGGCGACTCAGAGGCCATAGAGGCCCAATTTGTCAAATTGATGAGGGCGGCCGACCAAGAGATAGTTGAAATGGTGGAAAAAGAGCCGGATTTGAAAGGAATGGGCAGCACCATGACAGCGGTCTTTGTGAGGGAGGGAGTTGTCTGCTGGGCTCATGTGGGGGATAGCAGGCTTTACCTTTTTCGCGGAGGTGAGCTCACCCAGATAACCGAAGATGACACCATGGCAGGTTTTCTTCTGGAAGAGGGCGAGATAACCAAGGAAGAGGCAATGAGTCACCCAGGGAGAAATTTTCTCTTTGAATTCATAGGATGTGGCCAGTTTGAACCAGAATCAGGCAATTTTGCCTTGCAGGAGCATGATGTGCTCCTCCTTACCACAGATGGGCTTCACGACAAAATCACAGAAGAGGAGATAGTATCCATTCTCAGATCAGAGACAGATCTTCGAGAAAAGCTGGAGACTCTTGTCTCTACTGCTTTGGCGCTGAGTGGTAAGGACAACGTAACGGTGGTGGGGATGGAGGTCTAGGGATTTGGGATTTCGGATTTGGGATTTCGGATTGCATAATGATGCATGGGCAATGCCACTCGAGTAATGAGGTGCTGTCCAGTAAGACTAAGATTACTTCTTCGCAAAGAACTTACCGGCCGCCTTGATCTTGCTGGCGGTTTCTTTTATTTCCTTAGCTTCCTTGACCCCGGGAACATTCTCCATCTTATCTTTTACGACATCCTTAGCCTTCTCAGTGCTATCATTGGATTCTTCTTCGCCATCCTTTATCCAAGTGGAGATTTCGTCTTTATCTTTGCCGGTGGCACTTTTGAATTCTCGAATGCTTTTTCCAAACGCGCGGCCTATTTCCGGCAACCGCTTGCCACCAAATAGGATGAGCACGATGACGAGAATAACCAGGAGTTCAGGTGCACCAAAGCTAAACACTATTCACCTCAAGGTTACGGTGCATCATAGATGCATGGTATTCAGACTTTAAGGTTAGAGACTGAGTAAATCCCAAATCCTAATATCGAAACTGGGGCCCCGCCTCGAGGGTGGGGACTCCGAAGGAGAAATCCGAAACAAATTCAAATTTCCTAAATTCAAATGTCCTAAACTCTGTAATTTCTACAATGATCTGATTTTGTTTTGAACATTGGAGAATTAGGATTTCAGATTTATTTCGTGCTTCGTGCTTCGGATTTCGAATTTAAATTGGTGTAACTAAGCAAAACACTCAGCAATAATTAGCTGAGGCTTTCAGTGATCCAGGGATGACTTCGCTCCTAAAGAGTGCCTCATGGTACCACGGTCCCCTCTGCCTTTCAAGTTGGTCGCATGGCGCAAAGCGCAGATTGTGATAAAGGGTAAAGGCCCAGCAGTAAGCGGTTTGTCTTTACCTCCTGACTCCTGACTCCTGACTCCTGACTTCTTGCCTTTTGTATAAACCTTGAAAATACTGAAAGATAATAATTGATAAAATTCAGCCTTCATGCTATTTATCAGCCGATTTCAGCTTGTCTATTCCATAAAATTCGAAGGGAGCTTAGAGCCCGTGATTCTGGATCCCATCTTGGGCTGGTTCTCTGATGATCTGGCCATCGATTTAGGTACTGCAAATACGTTGGTGTATGTTAAAGGCAAGGGCATTGTGCTGAGCGAGCCCTCGGTGGTGGCGGTGCGCAAAAACGGCCGGGGTACCAATAAGGTTCTTGCGGTGGGCAAAGAGGCAAAGATGATGCTGGGTCGCACTCCCGGTAACATCGTAGCCATCCGTCCCATGAAAGATGGAGTGATAGCCGACTTTGAGATAACCGAGACCATGCTCAGGCACTTCATTAGAAAAGTGCACAATCGCCGCTCCCTGATACGGCCGCGGATAATCGTCTGTGTACCATCAGGGATTACCCAGGTGGAAAAGCGGGCGGTGCGCGAATCGGCAGAATCAGCCGGCGCTCGGGAAGTCTTCCTCATCGAAGAACCTATGGCCGCAGCTATCGGTGCCGGACTGCCCATCACCGAGCCAACTAGTAACATGGTACTTGATATTGGGGGTGGCACCACAGAGGTGGCAGTGATTTCCTTGGCAGGGATCGTTTACAGCAAGTCGGTGCGAGTAGGTGGTGACAAGATGGATGAGGCCATCCTCCAGCATATCAAACGCAAGTACAATCTGCTCATCGGCGAACGGACTGCAGAGCTGATTAAGACCACCATTGGCAATGCCTTTCAGGGTGACAGGGTGGAACGCATGCAGATCAAAGGACGCGATCTGGTTTCAGGTATACCAAAGATTATCGAAATTGACTCTGATGAGGTTCGCGAGTCCATAACCGAGCAGATTGAGACCATAGTTGAAACGGTAAAAATTGCCCTTGAGCAGACCCCACCGGAACTGGCTGCTGACATTGTCGACAGGGGCATCGTTCTCACCGGGGGTGGGGCGCTGACGAAAAACTTCGACAAGCTTCTCCGGGAGGAAACAGGACTCCCCATCACCATCACCGAGGATCCCCTGTCCACGGTAGTACTTGGGTCCGGAAAGGCCCTCGATAATCTTGACGTACTCCGAGAGATCATGATTTAGCTTAGGCCCGTGGATAGCATGAACCGAGATGGGAGTACAACCGGGCATGATCCCAGTTTTAAGCCAAAGGAACCAAGGTGCCGGTGACCAGCCAATTGCGGAAAATTCTTATACCCACGCTGATTTTCCTTCTCGCTCTTAGCCTCATTTCCGCCAATCTTCATTCCCATGAGAAAATGAGCTTTTTTGAGGCGTTGGTGGTGGAAGTTACTGCGCCGGTGCAGAAGGTGGTTGGTGGCGTTATAAGCGGTATCGGCAACGTCTGGCGGAGCTATTTCAATTTGGTTGGTCTCCAGCGAGAGAATACCGAGCTGAGGCGGGAGCTTCTGAAACTCAAGCTCCAAGCGAACCGGTATCGTGAGGCCGACCTTGCCAATCAGCGCTTGCGGTCGCTGCTCAATTTCAAGAAGTCCATCGCCACCCCGCTCCTCCCTGCTGAAGTGGTGGCTTTCGATCCGTCGGGATGGTTTCAAACAATCCTTATCGACAAAGGCAGAAAGGATGGGATGGTGCGAGACATGGCGGTGGTAAGTGCCGAGGGGTTGGTGGGAAGGGTTATTGGGGTCAGCAGTCGCCACGCCAAGGTACTCCTCATTCTGGACGGAAACAGCGCGGTGGACGCTCTGATTCAGCGATCCCGGGCTCGAGGTATATTGGTGGGCCTGGGAAGAGAGAGGTGTCTGCTCAAGTATGTGCAACGGAATGAGGATGTGCGAGTGGGCGACCAGGTGATATCCTCGGGTATGGGAGGGGTATTCCCCAAAGGACTTCTTTTGGGGGAAGTCCAGGAGGTGGTTCGTGGTGACTCGGGCCTGTTTCAGAGAGTAGAAGTGGCGCCCGCCGCGAACTTTAACCGGTTGGAAGAGGTTATGGTGGTGGTGCAGGTCCCACCTGGGGATACGGCCCCCATTACCAGACGTAAAAGGCGATAGTAATGCGCAGCGTCTTTCTCTATCTCGTAGTGATACTGGGGGCGTATATTTGCCAAACTGTGCTCTATCCAGTGTTACTCATCCCTGAACTCCGGGTGGACCTTTTTCTCGTATTGTTACTTCATTTCAGTTTCTCGTACGAAAAATCTAAGACGCTGATACTGGCACTCTTTCTAGGGTTACTCATGGATGTGGGCCTGCCTTTGAAGGGCTCTTTCCACCCATTCATCTATCTGGGAATTGCGCTACTCGCTTCCTTGCTCTGGAATAACTTAAATCTCCACAGTAGACGTTATCAGGCAATTTTCTTCGGGCTATGCACATTGCTTGAGGGCGTCGGCATATGGATAATCTTGGGTCTGCAGGATGCCGTATTTGCCGAAACACCCTATTTGCTAAGGGTTTTGGCATGGCGAACAATCATAACGGGTCTGATCGGTCCGTTCCTTCTGGGGGGACTGGAACGATTGGACCAGTGGCTTGGCAGTCTGAGTAATCTTCAGGAGTCCCAGCAAGTATGAGTGACGGCCAAGTTATGATTTGTGATTTCAGATTGTAGATTGCAGATTGTAGATTGCAGATTGACTTGTGGATTTCAGATTGCAGATTGAGGCTGCATGCATTTCTTACTACGAGGTGCTAAGCTCTTAAATCTAAAATCTGTATTCTTAAATCTAAAATTGCCTTGGGCCTGGATTCTTTACGTATGAGTCCATCATGAGCGTTTTTAACTCACTTGGTGCACCGACTGCGAATGGGGAGCGGATTAGGTTCCAGGTAGTGGTTTACCTGGTGGTATCAATATTTATTATTTTGGTGTTACGCCTTTGGTTCTTGCAACTTATCCGAGGGGAATCATATCGTAATCTCTCTGAAAACAACCGGATTCGCCTCGAAGATATCGCAGCCACCCGGGGAATTATCTACGACCACCAGGGCCGGATCCTGGTTGACAATCGCCCGGCATTTAATCTGACAGTAGTGCCGGAAGATATAACTGATCTCCAGCTAACTCTCAATGAGCTGAGCCGAATTCTGGGAGTTGAACAGGGCCAGCTTCTGGAAAAGGTTCGAGGGGCGCCAAAAGGGGCCCCATTTCGTCCTGTGTTGCTCCAACGGGATATGACCCGTGATCAGGTGGCGGCGGTGGAAAGCCATCGGTTCCACCTGCCCGGTGTGATGGTACAGATCGAACCGAAACGGAGCTATGAGCAGCCATCCTTTGCAGCCCACCTCATCGGCTATCTAGGAGAGATAGAGGAAGCGCAACTGAAGGTCAGACGGGATCAGGGCTATAAGCTCGGTGACTATTTGGGCAAATACGGTGTGGAAATGAAATGGGAGGCAGCGCTGAAGGGTCAGCGAGGTGGGCGCCAGGTGGAAGCGGATGCGGCAGGGCGCCAACTCCGTGTTCTGCAGGCGGTTCCTCCCAAACCTGGAGACAATCTGACTCTCACTTTGGACACGCAATTGCAGCTCCAGGCGGAAAGAGCTCTTGCAGGCAAGGCCGGTGCCATCATCGCTCTGGATCCAAATAACGGTGACATTCTCGCAATGGCCAGCAGCCCCGCCTTTGACCAGAACCAGTTCGTTCGTGGATTTTCGGCTAGTGAGTGGAAGGCAATCGTGGACGACCCGTTACACCCTTTGGAAAACAAATCCATTCAGGGACAGTATCCGCTGGGGTCCACTTTCAAACCGGTGGTGCTCGCCGCCGCTCTGGAAGAGGGAGTAGTTGAGCCGGAGACCGTGCTCACTTGTGAGGGCGAGTACCGCTTAGGCGACCACCTGTATCGGTGTTGGAAGAAGAGAGGTCATGGGAAGCTAGACCTCTACCAGGCGCTGGTTCAGTCTTGTGACATCTATTTTTATCAGCTGGGTCAGCGACTGGGTGTGGATCGAATGGCAGCTTATTCCCGCCTTTTTGGACTTGGCAGTCGGACTCTCATTCGGCTCAGCAACGAAGCACGGGGGCTGGTGCCGACTTCCCAATGGAAATTCAAACGGTTCGGTATGCGTTGGCAAAAGGGTGAGGATCTCGTCATGGCCATAGGCCAAGGTTTCCTGCTTGCCACCCCCATCCAGATGGGTGTGCTATACGCCGCTATAGCCAACGGTGGTGAACTGGTAAGGCCGAGGGTGGTGCTCAGGGTTGAGGATCCCTCCGGAAGGCTCATCGAAAAAGTGGATCCTGAGAACCTGGGAAAGATGACACTGAGCCCCACTACAATTTCCTTTCTGCAGAAAAGTTTGCTGGGAGCGGTTCAAGAACCGAATGGTACAGGAAGGGCTGCGCGGCTGCG
>CAYFXH010000119.1:0-11880 GCA_964346905.1 uncultured Desulfobacteraceae bacterium
GCCGACTTTCCCCATGAAGCAAAGCGACCTGGGGTGGAGCACCATGAAAAGAGATCTTTTGACCATTCTGGACTTGAGCAGAGGAGAAATTGAGTCGTTGTTGCAACGGGCTGTTCTCCTCAAAAAGCAGCTGAGAAAAGGAGAAGTGAAAGCCACACTTACAGGCAAAACCCTGGCTCTTCTCTTTGACAAACCCTCCACCCGGACCAGGGTCTCTTTCGAGGTTGCCATGTACAAACTGGGTGGTCAGACGCTGTTCTTGAGCTCACAAGAGACCCAACTCTCCCGCGATGAGTCGTTGCGGGACACTGCTCTGGTTCTCTCCAGGTATATCGATTGTCTGGTGGTTCGCACCTATGACGATACCAATTTGCAGGAGCTCGCAAGACATGCCGAAATTCCCGTAATTAACGGTCTTACAGACCTCTACCATCCTTGCCAGGTGTTGGGCGACATTCTGACCATTTGGGAGAAAAAGGGAGAACTCCAGTCAATGCGAGTGGCCTGGGTAGGTGACGGTAATAACGTGGCTCACTCATGGATCAATGCTGCGGCGCTTCTGCCCTTCCACTTGTCACTTGCCTGTCCAGCGGGGTACGAACCAAAGAGAGAAATCCTCCAACGAGCTCAGGACTTGGCCGGTGAACGGATTCACCTGGGGCACGATCCCGTGGAGGCGATCAGTGACGCAGACGTTATCAATACCGACGTCTGGACGAGTATGGGACAGGATGAGGAACGGCAGCAGCGGCTGGCGGCTTTCCAGGGTTATCAGATCAACAGAGATCTGCTGCGGAAGGCCAAAGCTGATGCAATTGTTATGCACTGTTTGCCAGCGCACCGGGGCGAGGAAATTACTGATGAAGTGATGGATGGTCCGAACTCGGCGGTTTTTGACCAGGCGGAAAACCGCATGCATTTTCAGCGTGCCCTTCTCGAATGGCTACTGGGAGGAGAGCAAGCGGTCAGGTAGCAGCGCGCAGGGTCACAGCGAAAAGGGCGACGGGGAGACCTGGCGCTGAAGTCCAGTAAGCAGTAAGGGCAAAAATGGTGAGCAGTAGCAGCTTGCATCAGCGTTGTTGTTTTCTGTCCACTACCTTGGGTCATAACTGACCACAGGAGGAAATTGAATTGTCTGATAAAGTACGAAAGGTAGTTCTGGCCTACTCGGGGGGTCTTGACACTTCCATCATTCTCAAGTGGCTTCTGGAAGAGTATAAATGTGAAGTTGTGGCCTTCGCCGCCGACTTGGGTCAGGGTGAGGATCTGAATTCTGTCAGGGAAAAGGCCCTGGACACGGGAGCCAGCAAGGTCATTATCGAGGATCTGCGGGAGGAATTTGTTCGGGAGTATGTCTTTCCTGCCTTTCGGGCCAATGCCATCTACGAAGGGCATTATCTCCTGGGTACCTCGCTGGCGCGCCCGCTCATTGCAAAGCATCAGGTGGCTGTTGCTGATAGCGAGGGGGCTGATGCGGTTAGTCACGGAGCCACCGGCAAAGGCAACGACCAGGTGAGGTTCGAGCTCAGTTACACCGCCCTCAACCCAGGGCTCAAAGTGATCGCACCCTGGCGGCAATGGCAGTTCAAGTCGCGCCAGGAGTTGCTGCAGTTCGCGCGAGCCCATGGGATTCCGGTGCCGGTGACGCCGGACAAACCGTATAGCATTGACGGCAATCTCCTTCATCTTTCGTATGAAGGCGGGGTGCTGGAGGACCCCTGGAAGGAGCCGGATCCGGCAATGTTCAGGATGACGGTGGCTCCGGAAGAGGCTCCTGATAAACCCTGTTATGTGGAGATTGATTTTGAACGGGGCGATGCGGTGGCGGTGAACGGAGAGGTTTTGGGCTGTGCAGATCTGCTCTCCCGACTCAATGAGTTGGGAGGAGAGAATGGCATTGGCAGAGTTGATCTGGTGGAGAACCGGTTCGTGGGAATCAAGTCGCGGGGAATTTATGAAACTCCAGGGGGTACCATCCTCCGGTTGGCGCACCAGGCGGTGGAGTCAATCACCATGGATCGTGAGGTGCTGCATCTCCGGGACAGTCTCATTCCCAGGTATGCCAGTTTGATCTATAACGGCTTCTGGTTTTCACCCGAGATGCGATTGCTCCAGGAAACCATGGACGTTGCCCAGGAAAATGTGTGGGGTAGGGCGCGGTTGAAGCTATACAAAGGTTCATGCCAGGTGGTAGGCCGAAAATCTTCACGTTCTCTTTATCAGCCTGAATATGCCACTTTTGAAGAAGACAGGGTCTACGACCAGAGCGACGCCGAGGGTTTCATCAGACTTCTGGGGATACGGCTAAAACTCCAGGCACTTCAGCGCAAATCAGTTTAGCCGGTTGTCCCGTGAGGATTCATGTTCGATGGCCCTACCGGCGAAATCACTAAACTGGCTAAACGGACAAACCAAAAAGAGCAGGATACATCATGTCTGGGAAAGTGTGGCAGGGTCGGTTCCGGGAGGTAACCAACCAGCTGGTTGAGAGCTTCACTGCATCCATCCGGTTTGATCAGCGTCTCTACCGTTATGACATCGAGGGCAGCGTGGCTCACTGCCGGATGCTGGCTCAGCAAGGACTGCTCAGCGCAGAAGAGGCAGATACCCTAATTCAGGGTTTGGACGAGATCCTGCGGGAGATTGAAGACGAATCTTTCGTATTCGACGATTCTCAGGAAGACGTACACATGGCTATCGAGCAGCGACTTATGGAAAAAGTGGGCGAAGTGGGAGGCAAACTCCACACCGGTCGTAGTCGCAATGATCAGGTGGCTGTTGACATCCGCCTTTTTCTCAGAGACGAAATCAGGGGTACCGACGAAGATCTGAAGGGTTTGCAGCAAAACCTGGTAGCGCAAGCCAAGAACAATTTAGGCGCAATAATGCCCGGATTTACCCATTTACAGCACGCCCAACCGGTACTCTTTTCTCATCATCTCATGGCCTATTATGAAATGTTCAGACGCGATCGGCAGCGACTGGTAGCTTGTCTGGAACGGGTAAATGTCTCTCCATTGGGGAGCGCTGCCCTTGCTGGAACTTCTCTACCTATCGATGCCGCTGCCACCGCTCAATTTCTCGATTTCCCATCGGTAAGTCGCAACAGTATTGATGCGGTGAGCGATAGGGATTTCATCATCGAATTTACTGCAGCCGCTGCCCTCATCATTATGCATCTAAGCCGAATGTGCGAAGAAATCATCCTCTGGAGTTCCACGGAGTTTGGCTACTTGGAACTCTCAGAGGGTTTTTGCACGGGCTCAAGCATCATGCCTCAGAAAAAGAACCCGGATGTGCCCGAACTAGTTCGCGGCAAAAGCGGTAGAGTCTACGGCCATTTAATCAGTCTGCTTACCATGATGAAGGGCTTGCCGCTGGCCTACAATCGCGACCTCCAGGAGGATAAGGAACCGCTGTTTGATACCATCGATACAGTGAGGCAGAGCTTAAGAATTATGGCCAGTCTCTGGGAAAACGTAAGCGTAAACAGTGAGCGGTTGGAAGAAATGGCGACTGCCGGCTACACTATGGCCACCGATGTGGCGGAATATTTGGTTGGGAAGGGAATGGGCTTCCGTCAGGCCCACCAAACGGTGGGAACCATAGTACGATACTGTCTCGAGCAGGGCAAGGAACTGCAGGAACTGGCTTTAGAGGAGTTCAGGGAGTTCGCGCAAACCATCTCCGAAGACATCTTTACTGTTCTTGACCTGCGGCATTCTGTGGATAGCCGTAACTCCACCGGGGGTACCTCATTGCCACAAGTGCGGAAAGCCATCGCCCGCGCGGAGGAAGAGCTATCCACATGAGAAACAGGGGGTCGTGGATAAAGTCGACGGTAATCATGATTATGTGCTTCCTGAGTCTTATGCTGGGGGCTTGCGGAAAGAAAGCGGAGCCGCGCCCGCCCCGGCAGCCAAAGCTCCCACAAGTAAAGGACTTGGATGCAGTGATTATTGAAACAGGCGTTCAGCTCAGTTGGTCAATACCACTTACTGCCGAAGGTGTAGACAGATTCGACCTCTATCGGAGCAAACCCGAGAAAACAAAGGAGCCTTGCCCTGCCTGCCCGCGGGCTTATGAACTCCTCACCACCGTCACCGTTAAGCCCGGCCAGACCTACTTTCAGGTATTTGACCGCAATATCCAAACTGAGGGCCGCTTTTATTATCAAGTCATTCCCTTGGATGAACGTAGCCGTCTGGGACCGGATTCCAACGAGGCCGAGGTTATCGTTAAGTGGCGTCGGGACACGGAGCAGTAGGCATTAACAAGAGCGAAACGAAGGACAGGGGAGGCCTGATGGTTTACGGGTAATAAAATCGAGTAAACCGGGTAACTGGGCAACAGAGTATCCATTAAGGACAAACTCGAGGCTTGAATAGCCATGCACCATTTCCACTATCGAGAGGGAAAACTGTACTGCGAAGAAGCTCCTATTGAAACCATTGCCAGGGAGGTGGGAACACCCTTTTATTGTTATAGTCACGCCACGCTCAGACGCCACTTCCACGCCTTTGATGAGGCTTTCGCCGAAGTGGATCACCTTACGTGCTTCTCGGTTAAGGCCTGCTCCAACATCGCCATCCTCCGGCTGTTTGCCTCCTTAGGAGCGGGCATGGACATCGTCTCAGGCGGCGAACTCTTCCGGGCCCTAAAAGCTGGTGTACCCCCTGAGAAAATTGTTTTCTCTGGAGTGGGCAAGACTGAAGAAGAAATCGTGTATGGACTCACCACTGGCATTCTCATGTTTAACCTGGAATCGCCCCAGGAAATGCTGGCGGTAAATCAATGTGCTGCCCGTCTGGGTCTGCGAGCACCCATAGCCATTCGCGTCAATCCGGACGTGGATCCCAAAACCCATCCATACATCTCCACAGGCCTAAAACAGAATAAGTTCGGCATTGACGTGGAGATTGCTGAATCCTTATATGGACAGGCCAGAGAAATGTCCAATCTGGACATAATGGGTGTTGGTTGTCATATTGGTTCACAGCTTACAGAGGTGTCTCCTTTTTTAGACACTATCAAGCGGCTAAAGCTCTTAATAGAAAGACTGCGGCAGAACGATATCCAGATTCACTATCTGGATCTGGGAGGTGGATTGGGCATTACTTACTCTGAGGAGGACCCCCCTCATCCAAGTGATTACGCCCGGGTACTTCTTAAAGAAGTTGACGGCTTGGATTGCAGCTTGATTTTTGAACCTGGTCGCGTTATTGTGGGAAACGCTGGCATTCTGATCACGCGCGTTCTGTATACTAAGCAAGGACCGGTCAAAAACTTTCTCGTCGTTGATGCCGGCATGAATGACCTAGCGCGCCCCAGCCTGTATGGCTCCTATCACCACATCCAGCCGGTGGTTGACCATGAACGGCCGGAGTTCCAAGCAGATGTGGTGGGGCCCATCTGTGAAACTGGAGATTTTCTCGCACGCGATCGCAGCCTTCCTCGAGTTGAGCAGGGAGAATTACTGGCAGTTATGAGTGCCGGCGCTTATGGCTTTGCCATGTCCTCCAATTACAATTCAAGACCCAGGCCTCCGGAAATTCTAGTTCGGGGTGACAAGTTCACGGTAATTCGCTCCAGGGAAACCTACGAGGACCTACTTCGAGGCGAACAAGTACCGGATTTTCTGAATCGATGAGTACGACATTTACTTTTTTTAAGATGAGCGGCAGTGGCAACGATTTCATTCTCGTTGACAATCGCACCAACATCATCAAGCCGGAGATAGCTCCCGATGTGGCCCGCAATCTCTGCCGGCGGAAGGTCTCGGTGGGTGCTGATGGTCTCATTCTCATTGAAAATGACAAAGAGGTGGACTTCTGCTGGCGATTCTTTAATGCGGATGGAAGCAGCGCGGAAATGTGCGGAAACGGTGGACGTTGCGCCGCCAGGCTTGCAAACCTGTTGGGTATTTGTGGTCCTCAGCTTGCCTTCAGAACCCTGGCTGGAATCATTCATGCTGAAGTAGTGGGCACCCGAGTAAAATTGCAGATGACTGCACCTCATGATCTGCGGCTGGATGAACGGCTGGAACTCAACGGCCTAAAGGTCATCACCCATTTTGTCAATACAGGGGTGCCTCATACGGTTCTCATTCTGGACACTCCGGAAGAGCTTGAAAAACAGGATGTGGTGAGCCGGGGGCGGGAGCTTCGTTACCACTCCCGATTCAGTCCAGCAGGTACCAACGTAAACTTTGTTGCCTTGCTGGGACAGGGGGCCATGGCCATTCGGACCTACGAGCGTGGCGTGGAAGACGAGACCTTGGCATGTGGAACCGGCGCCACAGCTGTAGCTCTGGTTGCGGCGGCAAAGGGTTTGGTTGAGCCACCTGTCAACGTTCATACAAAGAGCGGGGAGACTCTCACTATTTACTTCGATGCCAGCGCGAAAATACCAGAAAAGGTGTATATGGAGGGAGAGGCCACGGTTATCTACCAGGGCCAGCTCTGGCAAGGAGCCGCGGATACTATAGAGTAGCGCTGGTCGTCCGTGATCTGTTGTCAGTTGCTGCAGATAAAGCTTGCGCTTTGTGCTTTCGCATTGAAAAGTGAGATTTTGGCATCTTTACATTTCTACTTTTCAGACCAACATCCGTTATTCAAAGCCAAGTACCCATCATCCTGAAACTGCGGACAGCGGACAACTTATACAACAGAGAAGGAGGTCACCATGTTTACCGGAGTATTGCCTGCCGTTGTCACCCCATTTAAAAACGGTGCAGTGGACGAGGAAGGTCTGCGTCAGCTTATTGAGTTTCATATCGAAAATGGAGTCCATGGCATCGTGCCTTGCGGTACCACCGGCGAGTCGGCCACGCTCTCACACGAGGAGCACGATCGGGTGGTGGAAATCGCGGTGGATCAGGTAAAGGGCCGGGTTCCAGTAGTAGCCGGGACCGGCTCCAATAACACCGCAGAGGCCATCAGGCTGACGGCCCACGCCAAGAAAATCGGGGCAGATGGCGTGTTGATGATCAGCCCATACTACAACAAACCTACCCAGGAGGGAATCTACCAGCACTACAAGAAAGTAGCCGAAGAGGTGGCCATCCCCATCGTGGTTTACAACATCCCGGGGCGTACGGCCAGCAACATTGAACCGTCCACCTTTGCTCGCTTGGCGGAGATAGACAACATTGTCGGAGTCAAAGAAGCCAGCGGTTCCATGAAACAGATCACCGAGATCATCCGGCTCTGCGGTGACAAGCTCACCGTGGTTTCAGGTGAGGATTATCTCACCTATCCACTGATGTCGGTGGGTGGAAAAGGAGTCATTTGTGTGGTAGCCAACATTGTGCCGCGGGACATGGCGAACTTGTGCAACCTGCTGTTGGCTGGTGACTTCGAAAAAGGTCGTGAACTCTATTATCGTCTCCTGCCGCTCTGCCATGCCATGTTTTATGAGACTAACCCAGCACCGGTGAAGGCAGCCCTGGAAATGATGGGAAAGATCCCCTCCGGAGAGGTGCGGTTGCCACTGGCTGCCATGTCGGATGCCAATTTGGCAAAACTCCGCAAGGAACTGGAGGCGTATGGGGTTATCTAGGCTCTTCAAAGCGTGTGGAAAAGAGACTACATCGACACGGCGACGCGGAGATTGACCAAGTACTCAAATCTATTACGCCGCAGCTCCGTATCTCCGTTTCCCCGTGTCCTGTTCTTATTGGGGGGTGACAGTCATGATCAAGGCTATTGTTGCAGGAGCAGCTGGCAGAATGGGTGGCCGGATCATCCACACCATTGCCCAGACGGAGGGAATTTCAGTTGCTGCCGCTTTCGAACGGGCTGACCATCCAACTGTGGGTTCCGACGTTGGGGAGGTTGTTGGGCTGGGAACGCTGGGGTTGAAAGTGGCGCCCGACCTAAACTCTGTTCTAAACGCGGGGGATGTACTGGTGGATTTTACTCACCATGAGGCCTCTGTGGTGCATCTTCGTCAGGCGGTTGCTGCGAAAAAACCTATGGTCATCGGCACCACCGGATTCACCAGTGAAGAAGTGGAGACCATTGGCACACTGGCCAAGGAGATACCATGCGTTCAGGCGCCCAATATGAGCATGGGCGTCAACCTGATGTTCAAGGTGGTGGAAGATATGGCCAAGGCCCTGGGAGACGGATTCGATGTGGAAATCATAGAGGCCCACCACCACCACAAAAAGGATGCCCCCAGCGGAACTGCCGTGAAACTTGCCCAAAACCTGGCGGCTGCCTTAGGGCGAGACCTTGAGAAGGTAGGGGTCTATGAGCGCTACGGAATTATTGGAGAACGGCGACCCGAGGAAATCGGCATACAGACCCTCCGAGGGGGGGACATCGTCGGTGAACACACCGTACTCTTTGCAGGAGTAGGTGAGCGGCTCGAATTGACGCACCGGGCGCACAGCCGGGATAACTTCGCCCGCGGTGCAGTGAAAGCTGCCGTGTGGGTGGTCAACCAGGGCCCCGGACTCTACGATATGCAGCATGTGCTCGGGCTCAAATAAAGAGCAGTCAGCCGTTAGCGAACACCAAGCCTGAGAGCAGCTTTAAAACCTTAACCACTTCAGCTCACTCTATACACGTCCGTGGCTGACTGCAAACAACTATGGCGACGCATAAAGTCTACATTGGATTCGGCTCAAACCTGGGAAATCGCCTAGAAAATTGCAGGAAGGCCCTTGAGGCGTTAGCAGAGTTACCAGCGTGTAGACTGCTTAAAACCTCTTCGTTCTATGAGACTGAGCCAGTGGGCTTGGTTGAGCAGCCTTCCTTCATCAACGGGGTCGTCTTGCTGGAAACAGCCAATGATCCTCACTGGCTATTTGGTCAGATGCTGACCATCGAGACCAATCTCGGGAGAATTCGCACTCACAAATGGGGGCCACGATCCATTGACCTGGACTTGCTCTTTTTTGATGATCTCATTATCGATTCGCCGGAGTTGCGCGTTCCACATCCATTCCTCCATGAGCGGCGCTTTGTCTTGCAACCACTTAATGAGATCGCACCGAACTTGCGCCATCCTTTTCTGGGGAAAACCGTAGCAGAGCTTCTCGATGACCTGAAAGGTGGGGACGAGCAGGTGGAGGCTCTTATTAGCTGATGATACGTCTTGCTATCTTCGTTCTTCTCGTTATTGTGCTTTACAAGCTACTGAGTGGTTTGGTAAAACGTTTGGGAACTCCTAACGAGCAAGAGGTACCAGCGGGCAAAAGTACCGCTGAGTTGGTCCAAGATCCCCAATGTGGCGCCTACGTTCTTCCCGCTCAGGGAGTAGCAACACGAGTGGGTGGTAAAGCCTACCATTTCTGCAGTGAGGACTGTAGGAATAAATTCCTTTTGGGGCAATCAGACAAAGAACATAGAGAAACGAACTAGAGTCGCACTCGATACGAGAAATCTATCCAAATTTTCTAACAAGTTTAATGTAGAAATTAAGGATTAAGAGACTCTAGCAAGCATGGCTTTTCTCGAATCTCTTAATTCCCCATTTTCCAATTCACAATTCCTCAATTGCTCTCTTTTGGCAATTCAGCTGAAGGGGGAACGATAATTGCATTGGAACATCCAACGCAGTTTCGCCTTCTCAAACAAAAGGTGGTGACAGGGGTCCAATGCAATGAAAATGATATCAAGATTCTTCCCCGGTTTTCGCCGGGGCCTGTGCAACCACAATGGTGAAAGAGGAGGTTGTGAATGAAGTTTTTCATTGACACTGCGAATCTCGCGGAGATCAGGGAGGCCAAAGAACTGGGTATTATCGATGGAGTGACAACCAATCCCTCGTTGGTGGCCAAGGAAGGCTGCCAAAATCGAGAAGACTTCAAGAAATTGATCTCCGAGATCTGTGAGGTTGTCCAGGGTCCAGTGAGCGCTGAGGCAGTGAGCACCGATGTGGAGGGCATGGTGAAGGAGGCCAAGGAGCTCGCCGAGATTCATGAACATGTGGTGGTCAAGATCCCCATGATCACTGACGGACTCAAAGCAACACGCCAGTTGACCGCTGAGGGAATCAAGACAAATGTTACTCTGGTTTTCTCTCCTTTGCAGGCTCTTTTGGCAGCAAAGGCAGGAGCGACCTATGTGAGTCCTTTCGTTGGACGGTTGGATGATATCTCCCATAGCGGTATGGAACTGGTGGCACAGATTCTCGAAATCTATCAGAACTACATATTCGAGACCGAGATACTTGTAGCAAGTATCCGCAATCCCCTGCACGTGCTGGAGGCGGCACAGATGGGGGCCGATGTAGCCACTATTCCATTCAAGGTAATCGAGCAACTCACAAAGCACCCGCTTACCGACATTGGCATGAAGAAGTTTCTTGAAGACTGGAAGCGAGTGGAATCGACCTGATCAGGACTGAACTATCATGGCAGCTATCACTGGTGGGGAAACATCTGTCAAGCTCTCAGCAAAGTACTGTGCGGTCAAACGTGTAGTTTGGTTGCTGCTCGTCTTGTTCTGTGTCTCAATTGCCAAACCGGCTGGCGCAGATATCTACCGATTTGTGGATGAAGATGGAGTGATTCACTTCTCCAATGTTCCAACCCATTATCGATATCGTCTCTACATTAGCGAGGCTAATGTAGACTACAAAACGTATTTCGACCGCTATGACAGAATTATACATCAGGCCGCTCGGCAACACGGGGTAGAATCTTCTCTGATAAAGGCGGTTATCCGGGCTGAATCCGACTTTGATAAGAATGCGGTCTCTAAAAAAGGCGCACAGGGCTTAATGCAACTCATGCCTGAAACTGCCAAGGAACTGGCGGTGAAGAACTCCTTTGATCCGAACGAGAATATCCGTGCTGGTGTCCGCTATCTCAAGCGGCAATTGCACAATTTCCGGAACGATGTGCCACTTGCTCTGGCAGCATACAATGCTGGAGAGAATGCAGTGCGGAGATATGGGCGTATTCCACCATATAAAGAGACCAGAACCTTTGTAGATCGGGTTCTTCGTTATTGGGACGAGTTCAATCTGAGTCAGCCTAAAAAACGCTGAAGCCTTTTCCCCTCCTTTCGTATATACTTCAAGCTAGAACAAGCCTAAGAGAATATGGTACGCTCGTCTTCAAAGATGGCGCGCACGGAGTATGCAGTTGGGAGTATGACACCCAAGCGCAAACATTCTTTCTTTAATCTACCCAACAGTTTGACCCTCTTCAGGGTTGCCTGTATACCCCTTATTGTGCTGCTTTTATTTTTTCCACACAAAGCCGTCAGCTTCGTGGCGGCCCTGGTATTTGCCCTGGCATCTATTTCTGATCTTCTTGACGGGTTTCTGGCACGGCGGCACCAGCTGGTCACAACCTTCGGGGAGTTCCTTGATCCGGTGGCCGACAAACTCCTGGTCTCAGCCGCCCTGATTATGTTGATTCCCTTGCGTCGGGTGGACGCGTGGATGGTGGTGGTGATTATCGGCAGGGAGCTGGCAATTACGGGACTTCGCTCCGTTGCTGTATCTGAAGGGAAGGTCATTAGTGCCGATTATCTGGGTAAGAAGAAGATGGTTTTCCAGATTGTCGCTGTTCTCGGCTTGCTCTTGCATTACGACTACTTTGGCGTCAATTTCCACCTTGTTGGCATGTTTTTCATGTGGGTGGCGGTCATCGTCACGCTCTGGTCAGGATTCAATTACTTTCGCAGCTTCTGGCACGTGCTTGAGGAGAACGAAACCGGTGAACCGCCTGCAGATTCAGCTAGCAGTTAGCAATGGTAGTGGGGTCCAGTTTATTCTTGACAAACAGGTTATCTTTGCTAAGCTGACTTGAACATAAGCGGGAATAACTCAGGGGTAGAGTGCGACCTTGCCAAGGTCGAAGTCGCGGGTTCGAGTCCCGTTTCCCGCTCCAGCAAATTGCTAGCAGACAGCTCCTGC
>CAYFXH010000119.1:11890-14494 GCA_964346905.1 uncultured Desulfobacteraceae bacterium
AAATAATATAATGGTTTCAATTAGTTATCTTCTGCATCCTGAATCCCGTTTCCCGCTCCAGAAAAACCGAGGCTTCAGATATTGGAGCCTTTTTTGTTGCCCAGGTTATTATAGCCCTGCGAGGGAGGGACTATGAGCTCGATTCGCCCCTACGCTCTGTGGCTAATGGAATTTGTCCTACCGCTCTTGGCAGTACTTTTTCTGGTAGACAATTCCCGTGCCTTTTTTGAAAATACCGGATCCCGAACCTTCAACAAACAGGAGATTGAGCGTATGCAACAGACAAAGGCTGTAGTGGAGACGAAGTTCGGTGACATAACCCTCACGTTTTTCCCCGAGATCGCCCCAAAGCATGTACATAGTTTTATAGAACTGGCAAGCAAAGGTTTTTACGATGGCACCACCTTTCATAGGGTGGTACCTGGGTTTGTGATCCAGGGGGGTGATCCCAATACAAAAAGTGAGGATAGGTCACAGCATGGCTCGGGTGGTCCTGGCTATACTCTGAAAGCAGAATTTAGTAACCTGCCTCATAAAAGGGGAACCCTCTCAATGGCCAGAGCTGGACACCCTGACAGTGCCGGTTCGCAATTTTTTATTTGTGTCGCTGATACACCCTTTCTTGACGGACAGTACACGGTCTTTGGCGAGGTGATTGAGGGGATGGATGTGGTGGATCAGATAGTCTCCCAACCGAAAGACCCAAAAGACAATCCCCTTGAGAGAATAGAGATGAAGGTGGAGATCGTAAGTCCTAAAGACAAGCCTTAGGACAGCGGGCAGCGGGTAGATTTCGGATTGCGGATTTGGGATTTTAGATTTTAGATTTCATAGTACAACAAATGACAGTGTAGCGTAGTGACCTGATGACGGCGAAGCGCACTGGCGCGAAGCCTAAAAACGCTTAGCTATGCTCCAACCCTTATATGGGTAACGATATGGTTATCGTACACCCGGGACCGTCGTTGTTAGTGGCGGTGACGGAGCCTTGCATTGCGGTGATAAGCTTCTTTACGAGGGCCAAGCCAATGCCGGTCCCTCCGGTGGTTCGGGTTAGGTCACTATCCACCCGGTAGAAATCGTCAAATATCTTTTTCATAGCGTATGGCGGAATGCCTGGTCCGGTGTCGGATACGCTAATCTTCGCGAAACCATTTTCGGTCCAGACCCGAATAGTAATCTCCCGCGTGGAAGAAGATTTACCGAATTTCATACTGTTATCTAGCAGATTGATCAGAATCTGGATCATAGCCTCGCGATCATATTTGAAGGGCCGGATCTCCTGCACTTCCACCTTTAGGACGAAGCCTTCCTGGTTGAGTTTTTCCTGCATCACCTCTTGCACTTCCTGAATCACTTCGTCAAAAGTCCCCTGCTGCAGGCTGAGATGCCGCTGTTTTTTCTCCAATTTCGAGAACTCCAGGACGTTATTTATCAAGCGTGACAGCCGAGAACTTTCAGATCCCAGAATTCTGAAGTATTCCTGCTCTCGCTCTTGATCACGGGCTATACCCTGCTCCAGCATTTCAATATACATTCGTATGTTGGTGAGTGGGGTTTTTAGTTCATGGGTAACCGATGAGACGAATCGCGAGCGCCGTTCCGACAAGCCCACCACAGCCCTTGCACTTTGATAAATGGCAAATAGTCCCATGAGAATGATAAGGGTGAGCACGACCATCATTATGTTCAAAGTTCTCCGGCCCACTGACCGTGGTATCTGTTCACAGGTGAGGGTTGCGCGCAGAAAAGAAAATGGCCGAGGAAAGTCCCGATCCAGCGTAAAGCTGGGGTGCTGGACCATGATACCAGCCTGAACAGTTGCAGCTTCTCGTCCCTGGTCATGTGCCGACAAGCGCAAACTCGTAAACCGTGCCATGGGCTGGGTAACAAAGTATTCGTTTACCAGATGGTCCAAGAAATCCTGTACCATTATTAAGAATCCCTGACGATAGATCTGGTTCTCGATCACAATGCGGCGAAATATGAAGATTTGTCCGTCATTGATAAACACAGACTGCATGGGATCCACTTCAACTTGAAATTTCTCAGTATCAAGAGATGGGGCGGGTCTAGAACCACGAATCTGTTCGGCTCTGTACCTGTCCTCCTCCAGCACCCCTTTTTCCTTGATGGCATCGAGGGCAACCCGGTCCTCGGGGGAGGATGCAACATCTTTTTCAGCTTGGGCCTCCGGTTCTTGCCAGGTTTTCCCGGCCATTTGCCTCTGATCCCGTCTGGCAAGGTTGAAGGCCTCCCCAGGGGCAACTTGCTCCACCCGTTTTTTTGCCCGCCCGAGGTATGCCTTTTGCTCTTTGGAACGAGACAGATCGAGATATTTTTCAGCGAAAGTTGCAACCTCTTCTCTCTCCCTCTTTGCAAGCATCGCGGCTGGTTTACCCTCGAAGCTCTCTGGAACCGTGGTTTTTTTCAGGTTAAAAATCTCGTTAGCCTCATCCAGCTGGGCCACTAATTTATTCTTCGTCGGGGGAACGGTCTTCACATTCTCCACCAGAGGGGTTTGCAGCGAGCCGTCTGGATTATTCTGGAGATATCCGAGGATGTAGCGCTGTTTTGGCGGCTTGGAAAGAGGAGAACGGCTCA
>CAYFXH010000120.1:0-14422 GCA_964346905.1 uncultured Desulfobacteraceae bacterium
CCGCCTCCTCTGCAGCAGCAACCTCCTCACTCACACCCCCTGAGTCCATCTCAAGATCAGCAAAAAGATCTTCAGGAACTTCCTCCTCAGGAGCAGGGGCCGCCTCCTCTGCAGCAACAACCTCCTTGGTCTCGCCAACCGGTTCTGTCGCTTCCTCCAAGAGCTGAGCTACTTCCATCTCGTGAGAAGCGAAGAGGGCGGCGAGCGCTTCATCAGTGACCTCATCTCCTTCTGCAGCAACCTCATCTAATCCTGCAGTGGCGCCATCGCTCGCCCTTTCCTCCTCTGCGAGCATCTCGGCGATTTCATCCTCACCAAGGTCCAATGTTTCGTCCTCAGATTGCTCCGCATCTTCCAAAGGTTCAGTAGCCTCATCGCGTTCAGGCTCATCACCTCCCAGTTCCACTTCTAGATCCAGATCTTCCAGCGAAAGTTCCTTATCGTCATCTGAGGCTTCCCGGTCAGGGGCCGAATCATCCTCCTCCAGGGGATCCACCAGATCAATGATCTCCTCGTCAAAATCGTCCACCTGGAGATCAAGTTCTTCGGTAGCTGCCTCCTGAGCTTCCTTGTCCTTGGGTCCCTGGTCGTTTGAATGGTTATTCATGACTGTTTTATGAAAGTTAGTTAGAGATCTTAATCAGTTATAAAGCCGCCTTACGAATAGCACAAGGCCTCAATTACTGTCAAGCCATTTTAGCCTGCTGTCAGGCGGTGGAAAAGGCCATTTACAAACCATTGGGCATTCGTTACACTCAAGCCGCATTCAAACCCTTATCGCTGGAGTAGTGGAGTGGTGGAGTAGTGGAGTGTTGGAAGAATTTTGCAGGACGATAGTCTCCAGTACTCCACTACTCCAGTACTCCGTAATACTCCTTCCGAGCAAAGCCTGCGAAACCCTACCACGTACCATGGACGTGGTTGTCCAAGACGCATACGTTCGATTGCCATGAGAATCATTAGCCGCTACATCAGCCAGGAACTTGCTAAGATCATTGCTATCTGCCTGGGAACGTTTATCGCCATATATCTTGTCATCGACTTTTTCGAACGGATTGATGATTTCCTGGATCGCCAGCTCTCCCTATCTCTGGCTGTCCAATACTTTCTGCTGAAACTTCCGCTCATCGTGCAACAGGGTATCCCCATGGGTGTTCTCATGGGTACCCTCATCACCCTTGGTCTGGTCGCTCGCAGCAATGAACTTATGGCCTTGAAGGCCAGCGGTGTCAGCCCAGTTCTCGTTGCTGGACCAATACTGATATTTGCTCTGCTGCTGAGTTTGATAGACTTTGCCCTGGCTGAATATCTAGTGCCGCTCACCAGTACTCGAGCGAACTATATTTGGAAAATCAAGGTGAAGAATCGTCCACTGCCAAGCAGCTTTACTCGGGAAAAATTATGGTACAGGAGCGGTCAGACACTCTACAATATCCGTGTCCTACATCCAAAGCGTCAGATGCTGGAGGGAGTTACCATTAATATATTTGACCACTCCTTCCGTCTGATAAAACGGCTTGATGCGCGGAGGGGCGAATGGGATGGCGAGGCCTGGATTTTTTATGACGGTATTTTTCTCCATCGCTCTGCTGATGGCGGCTTTACCATGGAGAGGTTTCAGCGGCGGCGGTTGCAATTAAAGGAACGTCCAGAGGATTTTCAGCACCTGGAAAAGGCCCCTGAAGAGATGACCATCGCCGAGCTTGGGCGTTATGTGGCCAGGATAAAAAGTGAGGGATACGACGCTACTCGTTACCGGGTGGACTTTCACGCAAAAATCGCTTTCCCCTTTACTTCGGTAATTATGGCACTTCTTGGCATCGGCGTCGCCCTGTACCAAGGAAAACGGGGCGGACTTGCCGTGGGTGTCGCCGTTAGTGTTGCCCTGGCTTTCATCTATCTGCTCATCTTTCAGCTCCTCCTCTCCATTGGCTATACCGGTAATCTGGAGCCTTTGCTGGCCGCCTGGGCACCAAATATCTTGTTTGGTATGGTGAGTATTTTTTTATTCGCCCAGGCAATGCATTAAGAAGGGTATTGAAGCTTGCTCCAGTCCCGCCTCGAGGCGGGGATTACCCGGGCGAGCTCTGAGCATTGTCAGCAACAGGTTGCATTTTCCATAGTGCTTCAGCGCTCACCTCAGCTTTGTTTTTTGCCTGACAATAACTACTCTCTTGATCAGCTTCAGGTTAACATCATTCCTTCAACCACGGTTTTGCCATCTCATACAGCACGAATGTACAGGTCCAGCCGACCACAAAGAACCAGACGGAGGCATGGAGCGACAACAAAACGTGAACTAATTCCTTCAATCCCAACAGGCTGCCCTCTTTTGCAACTGCCCAGGCAACCAATTCTCGTGGCACGAACCCCGCAAGAGATGCCTGTTGCCATTGTCCCGTTTGCCACCATCTCCAAGACTGATTTAGGAGAATAGCCACTGCCACGAGCGTCCCGCCTATTCCGGGAGCAAAGGTGACAATTGCAAGGACGTTACCAAAGTAGTCTTTCTCCATTCTTGCCATCCAGCACGCTCCTTTTTTCAAGCCTGTTTTCTCTATTCAGCCCGACCTTCCTAGCCATCGTTACTTCGCCGGAGTTACCCTATCGAGCAAAGACCACCTCGTGCGGCCTCAGTTCCCACTGTTTCTCGTGGCTACAATCCGAGCAGAAGCCAGGTGAAATAAAAATATTACCATAACAATTAGTAAGGAATCGACCTCCAGAGAGGATTAGTGGCAGCAGTTTAGGTGCAGGGTTCAGGGTACAAGGTACATGGTATTAAGGTACAGGGCCTTATGTGACTCTTGTTCTACACTCTTCCCTGTACCCTGCACCTTGACCTGGTACCAGAATTCTCCTGGTTATAGATTAGAGATTCGACTACTGAATTAGGCGATAATAGGGGTATCTAAGGTCGACGTTGAGCACCTTCGCACCTTGGTTGGGAGCTGTCTGGAGGCATAATGGGTTTTCCACTGCGAGGAAAACCGAGAAATTCCTCGTTCAAGAGGCTGCTCTTGCTTCCAGTGCCATCTGGATTTTCTTTTTCAATTCTGCGAGATCGAAAGATTTCACCACGTAAAAATCGGCGGCAATGGATTTCATGTCCTCCTTAAAGGTGTCGTAGGCAGTGGAGAGAATGACAGGCAAGTCATAGAATTTGTTGCGGATATCCTGTAACAAATCCAGGCCGTTATAGTCCACCATTTTGATATCTAGAACCACGAGATCAGGCTTTTCCTGTTCAATGCGTTCCAGCAATCCATGTCCACCTTCTGCGGTGATGACATCGTAGCCCTCTTCTTTGAGCTCCTCAGAGTAGAGCAACCGGATGTGCTCTTCATCATCAACAACGAGTATCTTAGCCATGATCTCCCCCTTAACACTGCAAGAAGTATGACCGGGCTGATCAGTGAACCCAGCCTATGAAGCGGTTCCCCATTTACTGAGAAGGTAGGGCTTTGCTTCTTCGAATATCATGCATTCGTTTTCAATGTATTCCTCAGCCTGCTGAATGGACATCCTTTCCGTTTTGTTGACAAACGACAAGGTCTTGCCCACAAAGAGTGGCACCAGCGATTGCAATAATGATTCGCGATCAACCTCCTCGCGCTTGTAGGAGGCGGAGTAACTATAAAGGATTCGAGCCCAAATTTCCGAAGGAAAGCTGAAGTGGGCCAGGGGAAGTTCCCTGATCTCTCCCAATTTGTTGTAAATGTTGTTTTCCAGAACGGTTTCCCATAGCTGCTGATACTGAGAGAAGCCCTCCACAAAATTTTCGTGGAGCTCCGTCTGCGAGACCTCGATGGCCGCAGGTGTTTCCACCTCGCCCATACCAAAACCATAAATCGCTGTCGGTTTGCTCCACTTCACCCGCCCCCAGAAATCCTGAAAAAGTATCATAAGATCCAATAAAGTACCCACAACCTGAGAGAAGGCTGGGTTGGAGGGTAGAATATTGACCGTATCCTGGTGAATTTTCGGTCGACCTACGAAGGACTGACAGATGGGAATGCCTTGATAGATGGCCAGGGTAGTCATCCAGATATCTACACCGAACTGCCCCACCCTGTCATTCCAGCTGGGATGATGGAGGTAGGTCTCAGCCAGACTACTGGCAAAGGCAAAGTCGCCACCAATGGGCTGGCGAACGCGCCGGCCGTAAAGTGCCCGGGTCAGCGGATAAACGATGCCATTGGCCACTGAACCGTCATATTTGTGGCGCACATAGAGGGGGCTTACGAAACCAAAGCCCGCAAAAATGGGCTCTCCCAGGTTCTTGATCCACAGGGAGGTAACACTCTCGAGATCAGCGTCAAGCACTATTACCGCCTGGGCCTGAAGTGCAACGGCTTTGCTGGTGAGGTTTCTCAGGTTATAGCCGCGACCCACGATCCCGGGCGGCGTTGACAGGTATATTTTGGGAATCTCGCTGGGTGTTTGTAAAAAAGCTTCCTTGGTTCCGTCCTCCGAGTTGTTGTCACAATTGATAATTACTGAATTCTTATCACCAAAGTGTTCCAGGAGACCTCTGGCGGCCTGCGCCGTTGGGTGAGCGATGCTCTCGGCGTCGTTGTTGGAAGCTAAGCCGACAACAAGATCGGCCCGCTCCACCTTCTCGGGATTTTCCTCATATGCGAGCATGGAATTTGCCTTCATAGCAAACGGTTTCTAGCGTAAAAACATAGTAATTACAGATTATTGACTTGCCTTTGCTTATTACACCATCAAGGGGAAAAAGTAAACCGATTTTTCCTTTCCCGCAGCCGTGCGGTATGGTTGTGCTGGGTTACGTGTTTTCCTCGAAACCAGTAGCCAAGTTCGTTGCGACCTGACGCATTGCTCTCATCCACTCTTTTTCACCCTTAACAAACATTCTCTAATCACCTTGATTGTGTTGTTGCCGGTGACCTCGTCACCAGTCTGCCAATTCCACCGTTTACCATTTTGGTCGATAAGTACCCACGACTCATGGGTGGTTCTTGCAAAGCCTGCCAGCTGTAATCAGGTACTTTTGGCCGCATGCTCCCGGCCTGGGCCACATGTGACATACGCGTGAGATTTATCCAGCATGAGGGCTGAGGGTATGATGAGGCTGAGAAGCTCTTCACAGCCGGCGCAGTTTTTTCCTAATGGACACCCCTCAACCCATAATTCAGTAACATCCAGAAACCGTTTTTCGTTACCCTGTCGACAACCAATGCGGCCTAAATGCAAGCCTTCTTCTGTTAGCGGAATGGAGCCGACATGGTCACAAATAGAGTTAACTTCCTCTTCAATCCGGACGCAGCTCTTGCTGATTGGGCAATCCTTTACCATGAGCAGTTCAATCTTGAATTCATTGTCGGTTAAATTAGCGGTAACTCTCATTTCCATCCCATTTGATTCCCGGTCGACAATCAAGTGCCTGTCGCCTCCGTGCGGCACAGTTTTATAAGCCACCTAAATCACCCCCTAACGTTTTCGAGGTACCATTCCACCATCTTGGCAATCAGTGCTCTGATAGTAATACCTTCTTTTGCTGCCTCCACCTTGGTTCTTTGGGGTTACAATGTTCCTCAACTACATCGTCACCACGACCCTATTCTCCTTTGTCGTATTATATACCATCTCCACAGATGTCACTAAAAAGGCAGCTCATTGAGCATGCAATAGTCTCCCCTTTTGTGTGGATGGGCATGTCCCTTGCACCTTTCTTAAAACGATGTGAGAACTGCATTTTTTGATGCAAAAAAAAATGAGGTGACGAAATGGGTCGCTGCAATATATCTGTGGGGTGCTGGTTTTATAGAAGAGACATAGATCCGACATCTCCTGATTTTGAGTTACTCAAAAAATATTGTCATGGCGAGTACTTGGCGTGCGCTCGATACCAATTCGCTGAATCGCTTGGCATTCGCTATCTTCCAAGGTGGTTGGAACCAAGCGACAATAGAACGATTAAAGGGGTCACCCGCGCGCGAATCAGTTGACAATCCATCCGTATCTCATTCTCCACCTGATGGTGCCCTAATTGATACATTACGACTGGTGAAGTTTGGACCTCCATGCTAGTCACTGTCCCATGAACTGAATCGAATAAGATTCTCCTCCTCGCCGAGGCGAGCCTCCACCCACCTGTCTAGTTCACCCTTCATCTCGGTCGGATCTCCAGCCGGGTGGCGGTAATGCAGGTCAGGGCTTAGAAACATCTTTTATGTCCTTATGCGCACAGGTCAGGAGTTTCTCATGGCACTCCGGACACTCTTCAAAGGGACAGCCCTGATGATGATAACCGTCTTTGGAGACTCCACAATCCGGACAGCGGAATACGTAACGAACGCAATTCAGGAAATGTCGGTAGGCAGGATCGTCATAGAAGTCTCGTTGTTTTCCAAAGGGAATTTGCTTGGAAAAAAATTTATCACAACTAGCAACCCTCCCTATCTGTTTGTGGCAAATCTGGCATTCCCCCAGGAGGATTACCATTCCCTCACCTCATTTTCCCTTCAGTTGCCCTAGTGGCAGAGCCAAAGAGCGTGGTTTTTCACTCTTTCATGCCTAGTCCGGCCGCGGGCATATTTTCTCGCCGAAATGCGACGTTAACAGTAATGATGGACAGGTGAACAAGATATCGTAGCCTCGATGCCACCTTCAGTGAGAGATGAACACACCAGTAATCGGTGAGATCAGCGCTGGTACTGCTACTTTTTCGGAGCTGCCTGATAGCGCTCTTGTTCTCCTTGGCCGGACCGGGCACCTCCTGTCCGATCGGCACTTTCTTCCGATTGTTTCCTCCACCTTCTCAGATATTAGCAAATTAATCCACTGACTCCACCCTCCCAGTTGCACAATGGTGGTTTTTCGAATAGACAGTAACAACCTCACTGGTACCACCCTGCTGGTTGCCGGGCTGTGAAAATCCCGGCAACCGTGGCCACCCTTTCTTGGGTTTTGCTGGACTGGCCTGTTAGCCCATTTTTTTTCTTGCTGCTTAGCCACTCATTCTTGTAACCTGTTGCCCGGTCCAAGAAGCATACCGTCATTGCACTGTACAAGGAACCGGCAGATGACAGCTAACATGAGAAAAATAGGTGTGGTAATAGTCTTCTCAGCTGTAATGTTCACCCCCATGCTATCATTCTCGTATTCTGAAAAAGTGCCGCCAAAGCTGGAAATAACGAGTGCCACTTTGGTAGCTTTATCGCTACAGTTGGGTGAAAAAGCAGCTCAATTGTTTAGTATCAAAGACGAATTAGTAAAGATAGTACAAGCAAAGATAGATAACGTGACTTTACAAGAGAGACTCATAATGGATACAGTAAGCGAACTGAAGTATATGGCAACTATCGCCTACTTTGAAGGCAACTTACTGGGAGTAGTCTTGGCTATAAAAAAGCAATTTAAACTAGATTTCGTCAATAGTAGGATAATGGAATTAGAACAAGCCATAGAAAGTACAAAGTCAAGTCTGTTACCTATTAAAGTTGCACACTCAAAGATAGAAAACACTACAGCCCTGCAACACATAGATAAAGCACAAGAGATAATCTGGTCATTAGTTGACTTGTACCGCAATGGTATTGGTGTCTTACAGAAAATAGCAGAGAAAGAGAGCAAAAACTTCCCCGTACAATAATAGCTTGCTACCAAAGACGTACTCAGTCAAACCTCCTTTTTTGCTGGGAGCTTGGATAACATCTTCTCTGTGGGAACCAAACCACTTTTGCTCCACCCACGTGTTGTGTGCTACTATTTCCGGAGCCGATGATATTTTCAGGATACTGTCTCCACCATCCCAGGGGACCGGTGGGAGTTTGGCGAACTCTCCCTGCCACGAACTGGATTTTTTTGCTTCGAGGTAGGATCAGGCCAGGCTACAATAAAGGCCGGATGAACAGCCACCAGACCCGAGAAAAGTTATCATCATTCATGAAATTAAGCACTGAATCCCAGAAAGTAGCCTACTATCTCCATAGCTTTGTAGATGTGCCGTTCATAGAATTCAGACGAGGCCACCCCCACGGTTTTCTTGTTGAACTGTCTCGCCGACTCCTTGACAAGGGCGTCGCCTCTCAGTTTTTTACTCAAGTGTTAGACGATCAGGTCATTTTGAACAAACTCAAACGGAAAACAGTGCAAACAGACGTCATGGACGCGAGAGTTTTGGAGTTACGCAAGCGGAAATCTGACTCAGGCTCAGATACCATATCGCTTGGTCGTTCCCCGTTAACTGACATTGTCATCTCCAACAAGTTGGTATCCAGGACCCATGCTTATTTAAGCTTCAGCCCATCTGGCGAAACCTGTTATCTTGTTGATGCCGGCTCAGCAAACGGCACCTTTCTGAATGGCGAGAAGATAACCCCAAACACACAACATCAACTGAGTTCCAGTGATGAAATCTCCTTCGGGCCCGAAATGAAGTTCTTTTACTTTTCTTCAGAAGCCTTCCATTCATTCCTCGCAAAACTCAAATACGCTTAGGCCGATGTCTCATCATCGTTACCTTACTGGGAAGTGAGAAAAAGGGGTCACACCTCTCTTTTTCTCGCAAGGTAGATGAAGAGAGAGGTAAGGAAGCGATGAAGACAGGTCAACAAATAGTGTGTTCCCTTTTTCTCTACTGGTTCGCCTGAGGTCACTTTCCCTCCGTATAGGTTAAATACCCCAGCCCTGTGGTTGCTATGCCCCATTATTCACTCCTCCACATCTGCAGCATTCGCGTATCCGTGATTTTTTTTTGAGAAAAATATATTGAATATTAATACCTTAGCAATTTTGGTCAACGTAAAGAGTGTTTTGGCACTTGCATTGAACTTTTTCGTGCATTACAGTTTTGTAGAAATTTGTAGAAAAGTGATTGGGTCACATAAGAAAAGAAGGAGGTAGAGATGAAAAAGGGAACAATTACAGTTTTGATCTTGGTGGGAACGTTACTGTTGTTAGGGAGTAACTACACTTTGGCTCAAACCCGGGGCACCCCTGGAGAGATGGTCGGCTCCAAACTCAGTGACATGGATACCGACAAAGACGGCAAAATTAGTCGCGCTGAGTACATGGCACGCTATGAGAAGCGCTTCGATACGATGGATACCAACGACGATGGGTATTTGACCCAACAAGAAATGAAGGAGACAGCGACCACGGCGGTGCAAAAAGGAAAAGAGAAGGCCATGGAAAGGGCGGGAGCGCGCTTTGATGAGATGGATCTTGATAAAGATGGAAAGGTCACTCTCGATGAGTATAAGTCAAGTAACCCAAGCCCCACGGCTGATCAAGGGTTCGCCAGATTGGATTCCAATGGAGATGGCTACCTGACGACGGAAGAAATGCAAAGTACCGGGCAAGAAATGAAGTCAAAGTTCAAAGAGAAAAGACGGGGTTTGGGCGGTTTTCAGCGCAAATAGAATAGATACATGATTGCAGCACCGAGCTGGACGGCGGATTTGCTAAGGAGAATCTCACATTCACATCCTCAGGTAGGGATATCGACAACTGGTGTTCATGCAAATCCGCCTGTCCATGCTCGATCACACCGTAAGACCTGATTTGGTTTTGACCTTCCCAACAAAAAAAAGGGGTCACCCCTATTTTTTACCTGCAGCCGCTCTCAGAAGAGATGGAGAGAAAGGCCTGCAAGCGATTAAAGCAGGGTAAAAGATTAGGTGTGACCCCTTTTTCTCGGTCTAAAATGCTAAAATTCATCTATCTGACCTACCTTTTCGCTGAGCCCAGTCTTTTTTGACTGATCTTGTGGATTGGTTATAATACCCACATCAGGCTCCTACATTTCTTTTCTCAGCGGGAACCCATGAAAAAGGTACTAGTAATCTTCCTGGTGTTGCAGACAGTAGGGAGTTTTTCGCATTTGATGGTACGGCAATCTCACGCAGATCCTCTCAGAACCCTGGCGGCCGACCTGCCTCGCCACATAGGGGCTTGGACTGCGAAATCCAGTGATCGCTTCTACGACCAAGAAACCATCTTTAGCTACATTGACGGCGCCGGTGAAGTCTACAAAGCCTACAACATGCGCAGCTGTCTGTCCCGACGCTACACCGCCCCCAACGGTCCCCCCATCGTCCTGGACGTCTTCGATATGGGTTCTTCTGAAGATGCTTTCGGTGTCTTCACCCACGACCAGGACGGAAAATCTGTGGCCGTGGGACAGGGAGCCCTTTACCGGCCGGGCTGGCTGAGCTTTTGGAAGGACCGATTCTTTGTCTCCATTTATATGCAGGAGGAAACGGCTGCCGCTGAAGAGGCGGTAAATGAGCTGGGCAAGGTCACAGCTTCCCTCATCAAGGATCAGGGACCCAAGCCCGGGATCCTGCTGAAGCTGCCCCAGGAGGGGCTGCAACCCCACAGTGTCCGTTACCTTCATCATTATGTTGTGCTGAACTATCACTTTTATCTTTCAGACGAAAACATCCTGCACCTCGGGCCACAAACGGATGCTGCACTTGCAGTTTACAAGCGGGGCGGAAAACGTGCCCATCTGCTTCTGGTCACCTACCCGAATGTGGCCAAGGCGGCAGAAGCCCACAAAACCTTTCTTCGCTACTACCTGCCCGAGGCAGAGCCGCCTGGGGTGGTCTTGTTAGAAGACGGCAAGTGGTCTGGAGCTGGGTTCAAGGACACGCTGCTGACCGTGGTTTTAGAAGCAGACAGCCGGGCACTTGCCGAAGATCTTCTGAAAGAGGTCCGGAAACTCTGACACGAAAATAACCGTTCCTGAAAAATCGTCAGAGAAAACAGAAAACCGTCAGAACAGCAAAAGCAGGGAGATTTAACGAATGGAAAAGGGGAAAAAGGTCATCACCCGGCGTGATTTTCTCCGGGTTGGCTCATGCTTCACCATGGGAAGCCTCATGGGGCTGCCGCTGATGCGGAGTTTTACCGGCAAAACTTCTGAAAAGAGCCGGGTGGTGCTGGTGAGAGATGAAAACGTTGTTGATAGCCGAGGGCAGTTGAACCATACGATTTTGCCAGACATGCTGGACAAGGCTGTGGCAGCTCTCATGGATACTGCAGATCCGGTTTCGGCATGGAAGCAGTTGGTGACCCCCACTGATATCGTGGGAATCAAGACCAATGTCTGGTATCACCTCCCCACGCCGGAGCCACTGGAGGCCGGTATCAGGAAGCGGCTCATGGATGCGGGAGTGAAGAAGGAAAACATTTCCGCTGATGATAGGGGAGTGCTGGGAGACCCGGTCTTCGAGCGGTCAACCGCGCTGGTTAATGTGCGCCCCATGCGAACCCACCACTGGTCCGGCCTTGGCACCCTCCTTAAGAATTACATCATGTTTGTCCCCCGACCCTGGAGATACCACGGCAATGCCTGCGAAAGGCTGGGGGCTATCTGGCAACTGCCCCACGTGGCTGGGAAGACGCGGCTCAATATCCTGGTGATGTTGACACCACTGTTTCACGGCATTGGTCCCCACCATTTCAGCAGCCGGTATACCTGGCCCTACTCCGGTCTGATCGTAAGCACGGATCCTGTAGCCGCCGACGCCACCGGCGCCAGGATAATCCAGGCCAAACGGAACGGATTCTTCGGTAGGGAAAAGCCCATCAGCCCACCACCCCGGCACATTGCTGCAGCCGGCACCCAGTTTGGGCTGGGAAACAGCCAGCCGGAACGCATCCAACTCATCAAGATGGGCTGGCAAAAGGACCTTCTTATTTAGCGTAAAGGATCAACCCGACACCGGGGCGGCTTTGATTTACCACCAGAGGGGTTCCATGGTCCCCATTATCTGCGGTGGTTGTCGGAGTAATGGAATGATGGAGTAATGGAGTATTGCAACAAAACAAAAGCAGAAAAAACTCGTAACCGTTGTCTCTATCCCAATACTCCAGTACTCCAATATTCCAACACTCCGTGGCTGGTGCCACTAGGAAAAGCCGTTTGACTGTAACCAGACCCCGCGGAGGTGGCTTCCAACAATCACCAAAAACAACCTCTTGTTGGTGACGACCATACATATCTTGACCCGGAAAAACAATCACAGCTCTTCTGCCTCCGGGCAGCTCATGCCGGCTTTGGGGCAGAAGGCAAAGATCATTGAGGAGGCGTGAATTATGGAGCCGCATCATCCCATTACCAGAAGAGAATCTATCAAAAAGCTGCTTCACCTCTCCGGCTCTCTTGCTCTTGCTGGTTTTATCACCGGTCCCCTCCAAAGACCGCTTGCAGCTTGGGCCGGGAAGAAAAAGACAGGATTTATTGTGGAAGGCGTGGGTGTAAACAAGGGCTACCGTGTGAGAGAGCTGGTAGAAAAGGTTTTTGAGGCCGCTGGCGGAATGAGCCACTTTATTTCGAAGGGAGATGTGGTAGTTATCAAACCCAATATTTCCTGGGCCAGACCACCTCACCTGGCAGCCACCACAAATCCGGAAGTGTTGCAGGTGGTCATCGAGCTTTGTCAAGAAGCCGGTGCAAAAAAAGTCAGAATCGCAGATAATACCATCGATGATGCCAACCTCTGCTTCACCATTACCGGGGCCGAGGCTGTGGCAAAGAAAACCGGGGCAGACCTGATTTATCCCAGCTCCTCTCTCATGCGAGAGATGAAATTGCAGGGACAACGTCTGAATGACTGGCCTGTCTTCCTGCCACTGGTGGAGGCTGACAAGGTAATCAACCTGCCGGTGGCAAAGCATCATATCCTGAGCTCCCTCACCCTTGGCATGAAAAACTGGATAGGGGCAGTTGATGGAAGCCGGGGGTCCCTGCACCGGGATATACACCAAAACATCGTTGACCTGGCCCAATTTTTCAAACCCACCGTAACCCTGATCGACGCTACCAGGATCATGACGAGAAATGGTCCCTTCGGTGGAAGCACCTCAGATGTTGCCGAAAAAAATACCCTGATTTTAAGCGATGACCCGGTGGCTGCGGACGCCAAGGGTGCTTTGCTCTTTGGCAAAAGGGCAAAGGATATAGGCTTCATCAGATTGGCACAAAAAGGAGGGCTCGGGACCTATGATTTCCCGAAGCTAACTCAGAAGAAGGTTACTGTCTGAGGGCAACACATCTGCCTGGCTGAGGAAGACGTTAAGCGGGGGACGTTCTTGTTCTTTTGCATTACACCTGCCCAGACGATCTACTATAACTTTGCCAGTCAGCCCTCGCCGATTGTGATACTCTGGTCGGTGAGGGTTTTTTTGTGTCCGGCAACTATAACAATATCTTGTGCCAGAATAGATTTCAGTAAACTGCGCATTAAGGGATATTATATGAAGACCTAGTAAGCAAATAGGAAACTTCATAGCCATTTATGCGGGAGGGTTTTGCATCGTTGGGAAAAAAAGAGATGTCCGTTCCTTTATCCCTAAGATTATACTTGTATCTCGCTGTCTACATCGGTGAGTTCATCTGCTTAAAGATTTCCTCCAACTGCTCGCGCGATGCCCGGCTCAATTCCGCTGAAAAGCCATAGGTTGCCTCGATGCCTCCTTTTTTAAGTTGTTCCACAACAGCATCCGTGAATTCATCAACAGGGGCACCGAATGTGTGCAGCCCTTTGCCCCCGAGATCGGTATCAACAGCGGGCGGAATGATTTCGAAAACAGTGATCGGCGTGCCGGTAAGTTGGTGTCGCATCGAAAGCGTAAACGAATGCAGCGCCGCTTTTGTGGCGCAATAGACAGGCACATGAGCCAGTGGTACAAAGGCAAGCCCCGAAGTTACATTAATGATTGCAGACCATTTTTGTTGCAGGAGGTGAGGAATAAAGAGGGTTGAAAGGTGGATCGGGGCTTCGAGGTTGATCGCCAACTCTTGCCCCAGGGTTTCCCAAGCCGGCTTCTCTTTCAGTTGAATGCGTTGTTGAATTCCCGCATTGTTGACAAGTATATTCAGCCCCGGGAATGATTCTGATACCCAGGTAAAAAGCACCCTGCGTTCAGTCGGGTTGGCTACGTCGCAGACGCGGATATACATTTGCGGATATTTCGATTGGGCCTCTTTTAATTTATCTTCACGACGCCCACAGATGATGACATCGCTTCCCGCTTGAACAAACCGCTCCGCGAGTGCAAATCCAATCCCGGAACCACCGCCCGTTACAAGCACCGTGTTAGCCTTGAATTCCATGTGTGCCTCCTATAAAATGTTTGAAATAGAGAAATGTTCAGTTATTTATTTATTCCGTGTTCTTTGTTCCAGTCAACAGCTACTATTCTTTGCCCATTGATATTTTCAGCTTCATCAGAAGCGAGATAAACGGCTTCAGGTGCCATAATCCGGGGTTAAGATCTTCTCATCATATCTGCACTCGTTGGCCTAACACAAATTCAAGTTTAAGCATTATATTGTAAACTCTCCTACCATTTCAGTGGGACTTCATATATCATACTTTAATACACACTTACGCCCCTTTTTGACCGCCCCGACATTTAGTATTCTGCTCTTCACAACCGA
>CAYFXH010000121.1:0-14232 GCA_964346905.1 uncultured Desulfobacteraceae bacterium
CCTTCCCCCGGCCACAGACGGGCTTGAAGTGGCCAGACCGTGAGCCTTGGAACGACAGAAGAGACACCAGAAAAGCATTTTCATGTGTACATCAGCATAAACCGATACGAGACCTCAGTTCGCAAACATCAACCATTCATTTTGAGGGGAACTCTTGGCGGTTCTCTCATTGACACTGCGGGATTTCTGGGTTTTAATTACGATTGGTTTTCTAGGATATATTGGCTGAATGGATGAAACGAATCCCTAAAAAGTCCCCCTCCCTCTTCCGGCTTTGAGGAAGAAGCCTGGTTCGATGCGAAATCCAAGCCTTTGAAGATATGGAATTGGTAGATTTGAGGTTAATTCTTCAACAATACACTTCGCGGCTGGAGTTGTATACACCAGACTCTGGCGGTGAGTTTATCGGTGGGTAACGTTATCGGAGAACAAGGTTGACATGGTCGCCAGGGTAAATCGTAACAAGGAGGTTTTTACCCAGGGCATACAGTGCAAAGCCTGGAAAGCACACGGGGAAAACATGAAAAAATGAATTGAAATTCCCTAAAAACAGGCCCTAGACGGTTTTTTCTTAACGGTTCCAAGCCGTTCAGTCCGAAACACAGAAAGGAAAAAGATGGTGAGATTCAAAGCCTGGAAAAAACACATACTGGGTATATCTTTACTCTGCCTGGCAGTTTCTTTTCTAGTGGTTTCTATTCAAGTTTCTGCAGAGCAAAAAGTGCAGGAGGGGGAAACTGTTTATCCGGTGCCACCTCCGCTTGTTTACCAGGGATTATTCCCCTGCCAAGCTTGCCATCGTAAAGATATTCGGGGTGTGAGCAGTGAATTAGATAAACGCTCATTTCTTGGCAAGTATCTTAGGGCACCGGATCCCAGACCAAGAATCCTGGTGCGCATGCACAGGAATATCAACCTGGCACATGCCGACTGGATGTGGTGCCTGAACTGCCACAATATCGATGAAAGAAACTATCTGAGATTAATCAGCGGCGATGCCATATCTTTTGAGCAATCTTATCGGCTCTGCGGACAGTGCCACGGACAGATCTACAACGACTGGAAATTGGGTATTCACGGCAGGAGAGTGGGCCAGTGGGACGGGAAAAAACTATACCTGCTTTGCGCTCATTGCCATGATCCTCACAGCCCGCATTTTCGGAAACTGATGGCGGAAAATGCGCCCCGCTCCCCAGCTTATGGGCGTTGGGAGTCTAAAGACAAACGTCATTAACAGTTATTGCCAACGATCTAAGGTAAGGATCAACCATGAGAAAAGTACATGGAGATGGTGTGAGCAGGCGAGCGTTTCTGAAAGCTGCAGGTATCGCTTCTGCTTCCCTCGCCCTCGGCGGTTGCGGCTTGGGGGATGCGTTCCACTCCGATGGCTTTCAAGAGTTCATTCAGAGTCATTTCAGTGAGATGAGTCCGGATGAAATCGAAGAGGTTAAGAAACGCTTACTGAGAAAGTACAAGGAAAAGTACGGCCGAGAGTTTGTCTTGGGAACCGAACCGCCCTATCCGGATGTCTTTTTTGCATATGCCTTAGACCTTTCCCGCTGTATCGGCTGTCGGCGATGCGTGTATGCATGTGTTCATGAAAACAATCAAAGCCGCCAGCCTCAAATCCAATGGATAAGGGTTCTGCTTTTCCAACGAGGGACCATGAACTTTGAAGAGTCCGAGCACTACTACGAAGCAGGCATGGTGCCGAAGGAAGGATACTACACCATGCCCGTCCAATGCCAGCAGTGTGACAATCCACCATGTGTGAAGGTGTGTCCCACTACGGCGACTTGGAAAGAACCCGATGGTATCGTTGTGATTGATTATAACTGGTGTATCGGCTGTCGATACTGTATGGCAGCTTGCCCATACTGGGCAAGGAGATTTAACTATGCCGAACCGGAAATTTCCTCAGAGGAATTAAATCCAAATCTCCACTATCTGGGAAATCGGCCGCGAACGAAAGGAGTGGTGGAGAAATGCACTTTTTGCGTGCAACGTACCCGCTTGGGGCGTTATCCAGCTTGTGTGGAAGCCTGTCCGGTTGGTGCGCGGAAATTTGGCAATATTCTTGACCCCGAAGACGAAATCAGTCGGGTGCTGGAAAATCAAAGGGTCTTCAGGCTTAAAGAAGATCTGAACACACAACCCAGATTTTATTATTTCTTTTCAATCTAGAAGGTTTTTAGCATTCATTAAGAAGGGGAAAGCGTATGCCGAAAGTGCGTCTTCCGAAGATGCGCATGCCCAAGGTGCGTATGCCCAAAGTGCGTATTCCAAAATTGCCCATTCCCAAGGTGCGCATGCCCAAAGTGCGTTTTCCAAAGGTGCCCATGCCCAAGGTGGCTATGCAGAATGCGCTCGTGCAGAAAGTCCTCCATTTTTTTTCGCAGGTGGTGGAGAGGCTGCTCAAGGGACCGCCCATATACTACGTCTGGATTTTCTTTCTGCTGGCTTTGATCGGCATCGGTGTGAAGGCCTACAGCTACCAGTTCAAGCAAGGGCTGGCGGTAACCGGAATGGTGGATCAGGTGTCCTGGGGTTTGTATATCGGCAACTTCACGTTCCTGGTGGGTGTAGCTGCTGCTGCAGTGCTGTTAATCATACCGGCCTATATCTATGATTTCGGCCCTATAAAAGAAATCACGATTTTGGGAGAGGTTCTGGCAGTCAGTGCTCTGGTGATGTGCATGCTTTTTGTGACTTTGGATATAGGGCATCCGGAACGAGTCTGGCATCTTTTCCCCTTTGTTGGTAAGCCGAATTTTCCTGCATCCCTGCTGGAGTGGGACATTTTGGTTTTGAACGGCTACCTCTTCATTAATATTGCCATTTCAGCATACCTCTTGGCCACCATTTACCTGGAGAAGGAATCGGCAAAATGGCTCTATATGCCCTTAGTCATTGTTTCCATACCCTGGGCTGTTGCGATTCACACAGTAACCGCGTATTTATATAACGGCCTTGGCGCGCGTCCGTTTTGGAATACTGCCATCCTTGCACCACGTTTTCTGGCCTCGGCCTTTTGCTCCGGACCGGCACTTAGCATAATAATCTTTCAGTTGATTCGGAAGTTCAGCAAGTTCAAGGTCAAGGATGAGGCCCTGTTCAAGATTGCGGAGATGGTATGTATTGCAATGGGAATCAACCTGCTTTTTCTGGGTGCAGAGGTGTTCAAGGAACTCTATACTGATAGCTGGCACAAAGCACCTGTTATTTATTTGTATTTCGGGCTCCATGGACATACGGGATTGGTCAAATGGATCTGGATTGCCACCACTTTTAATTTTTTGGGGTTTGTCCTGTTTCTTATTCCTGCGACCAAAAAAAACTACGTGACCCTCAATCTTGCTTGCGTACTTATTGTCGTCGGAGTCTGGCTCGAAAAAGGTTTGGGCTTTATCCTTCCGGGTTTCATCCCCTCCCCTTTGGGCGAAATATATGAATACTGGCCCAAAACCATAGAAATTCTCATATCAGTTGGCGTATGGGCCGTAGGTCTTCTCGTTTACACTCTTGGCCTCAAGATCGTCATCCCAATTGAAACCGGAGAAATGAGGGTCTTGGGGGCTCCATCCCTTGCTTCAGATGAGCCTGAACTTCAGCAAAGCCAAATTGGAGGTGAAACATTAGTTAGCGATACTCGGTAGTACATCAATCACGGGTTTGGTGAGAATCCACTGAACAATCTTGTATGGACGATCATCACATCAGGTCAATGAAAAAGGTAAAGGGAACTCCGAAATGTTCATGGTGAACACAGTGGTTTGAATAGGAAAGGAGCTGTCATGCTTCGCACCCCAATCTTTTTGAAAACATCTTTATTGGTGCTTGGTGTTTTTATCCTTTTTGCCGGCCATTCAGGGGCATACTATGTTGATCCAAAAGAATTTGGCTCTCCTGCAGGAGAGCTCTGCATACTCTGTCACCGTGAAGTGACGCCGGGGATCTACAATCAATGGATTGATAGCACCATGGGACAAGCAGGGGTTAACTGTTACGACTGCCACAAGGCGGAAAAAACCGACCCCGATGCTTTTGAACACAAAGAACTGATTGCCATTGTGGTATCGCCAAAGGATTGTTCTCGTTGTCACGAAAAAGAATTCAAAGAATTCGGCTCTTCTCATCACGCCGATGCAGTGAACACGCTGAATTCCTTTGATAACTTTTTCGGGCGTGCCATATGGGGCGCTGATGCCGCTCAGACCGGCTGTGTTGCCTGCCACGGCTCAACACTTAAGCTGCAAAAGGAAGGGGAGGGCAAACTGGAATCCAGCACCTGGCCCAATACGGGTATCGGCCGCATCAATTTAGATGGGAGCAAGGGTTCTTGCACCGCGTGCCACCCGCGTCATTTCTTTTCGCTAGAGCAAGCCAGAAGACCTGAAACCTGCGGTAGATGCCACAACGGGCCGGAAAATCCTCATATAGAAATTTATACTGGAAGTAAACACGGCATGATGTACAACGCCTACCGTGAGAGAATGAACATGGACAAGAGAAGGTGGCGGGCGGGAGTCGATTATTTTCAGGGTCCTACCTGCGCCAGTTGTCATATGGGTGCCGTGCCCCCGCAAATGGAGGTCAAAGACGCTGATCAGAGGCTAGAAGAGGCGTTAAGATCCGTTCTCTCCGGGGTGGAAAGAAAGGACTTTGAGGCTCTTTTACCCCCTCCCAGAAAAGCCAAGAGGATCGATTACGGCTCAACTCATGACGTCGGCTCCAGACTGTCATGGAACCTGCGCCGTCCGGTTTCGGAAAAGCAACACAATTGGGAGCAAAAAAGGCAATTGATGCAAGGCGTATGCATCCAATGTCACGGGGACAATTTTGTCAAGCAATTCTACTCTCAGTTTGATAACCTTGTTGTACAGTACGATACAAAAGTTGCAGCACCGGCCACCCGGATACGCAAGACTCTTATCAATACGGGGGAACTCACCAAGGACAATTTTGATGACAACCTGGACAAGATATACTGGAAATTAGTGTACCATGAGGGCCGGAGGGCACGACATGGGGCAGCCATGATGGGAGCGAACTATGCCTGGAGTGAAGGGATGCAGGAGGTCTCCGAAGGGTTTTACCTGGAGTTTATCCCGGAGGTAAAGAACATCCTTGGCAGGAAGGCCGACAAGTTTCTGCGTCAACTTGGTTATACCGAACCGGCTTCTAAGAAATAGAGAAAGGATAACATTTTCCGATTCTTCCCAGTTTTGTCAGGGTGCACAGTCGTTGTGGGACGGCTTAACCTGCTCTTCAAAGTAGCATAAGTCGCGCTACTGCACGAAAGCAGTCTCTGGCTTGTGGGGAAACTCCTGGGACTGGATCAATCCTGCCGCTCATGCAGAAACCATAAAGATGTGGAAAAAAACAATAGTCATAGGGGCCACAATACTGTTGAGCGGTCTGTTTGGGCACGTTCAGGCGCAACAGTACCTCACGAGCAAGCTGGTCAGAAATCTGCTAAAGATAGGGTATCCCCTGGATAAAGAAGATGTCATAGCCCTCGACAAAATTTCAATGAGATTCGATTCTCGAAACAGAATCACTGTATTAGAAAAAATATTGCGAGATCGTGGGGTTATCCACAGCCGAAAAGATATAGATTATTTTCTCAAGACAGAGGTTGTTTGTGATGCCTTACGTTTGCTGGATGAACATGATTTGCCCGCTGTCAGTAAGTTGATTGATGAGTTGAACCAGCAGAATGGATGGGAAAAAAGGGAGCAGCTGTTATTAACGTATATGGCTGCAAAGAGAGATATTCGCTATCACTCGAATGTTGCCTACCTGTTAAATGTGCTGCCGAAGTATGGCGGTGACTTACAGAGGTTTGAGGGTGGAGAAGCTTCTTTAGCTATCATCGATACCATGAGTTATTTGTCTTATTTAGCCGACCTGTTTATTTACCGGGGCGATACTGACATATTGAATTCGTTAATCCGCTATTCATCCAGAAGCCATGGGTTTCCTGCCGAATATTTGTCTTATATGTTTGTCGAAATGTTTTTGCTTAGGCCAAGGGTATTTATTTCAACTTTGGCGGAAAAAGATGAGCAAACGGTGAATAGCGTGATCAACTCGTTGGTCTTTGGGATTCGCAATAATCAGTTAAGGGAAAAGGTCAAAGGTGCTCTCCAAAAGGATTTACTCACCACAGCCGAGCGCAACCAACGGAGTATTGAGGTGATCATAGACAAGCTGAACAAGCAAATTGATCTCACTGGTGGTGAGATTGCCCCGAAAGTACCGGATTCACGTGCGAATTCCGGGATGGGAAAAACCAGATGACTTGCAAACAGGGGAAAGAAAAACACGTGTGAAACAACAATTATGCGAAGGATTGTTCTGGCTGTCCATGTGCTGGATTTTTTTTTCGCCCGTGGCGGTCGGCTCCCAAGAGTTAATACAACCTATCCGGGTCGAACACGTCGCCGATATTCTTGGAGATTTCAATCAGCCCACCGAGGTAGCCGTTGAGAAAAATGGAAGAGTCTTTGTCCTGGACGGGGCCAACAACCTGGTTAAGATATTCAACCCAAAATGGGAGTTTGTTTCGGCCATTGGGGGGGCTGGGGAGGGGGACGGAGAATTTCGCAATCCCGTGGGAATGGACATTGACGAACGAGGATATGTGTATGTGGCAGACACCGGAAACCACCGAATACAAATATTTAACACCACCGGAAACTATGTACGAAAGATTGATCTCACCCCATGGAAAGCCCGTCCTGTTGAGGTGAAATCCTCCCATTCTGCCGGTCGGATTTATGTCAGTGATGCAGAACACCATCGAATACTTTGCTTTAACAGTGACGGTTCTTTCGACTTTTCCTGGGGTGATTTGGGGGAGCAACTCGGAGAGCTCAGGTTTCCGGGTATGATGGCCGTTGATGGAAATGATGATATCTACGTGGTGGATATTTTAAACGGCCGTGTCCAAATATTCAATTCCATGGGCAAGGATCCCAGGCAATTAGGGGAACTGGGGGTTTTACCGGGTCAGTTGTTTCGCCCCAAAGGGATCGCTGTTGATCACCGATCTCGTGTCTATGTGTCAGACAGTTATACGGGTATTATCCAGGTATTTGAAAGATCAGGAAAGCTACGTGGCATATTATCCGGGCAAGGGGACGCTTTTCTCCGCTTGACCACCCCTGTCGGCATGGCCATTGATGTTAAAGGAAGGCTTTATGTGGTTCAGTCAACGCTGAACAAAGTAAGTGTTTTCCAGTTTCCTGGCAAAAACGCATGGTGAAATCGATTCCAATAATTGTTCTCAGCGCTTTATTTCTTTTCCCCGCATCTGCTCAGCCGATAACGAGGCGGGCTGATAAAGAATGTCTCCTGTGTCATGTCTTATGGTTCGATGCGTTTAGGACCCAGCAACAAACCTTGATCGGAAAAAGAGACTCCGCCATTGTCATTGCAGGATCCGTGGGACTCGCCTCGTCTGAAGAAATGTGCGTTACCTGTCATGACGGCTATGTGGTTGACAGCAGAGTAAAGACTGTACGGGGGAACCCCCACTACGCGCTCAAAAAGGTTCCTGATGGGCTCAAACTACCGGAAATCTTTCGACTGGATAGCAACAATGAAATGTATTGCGGCACCTGTCACACCCTTCACGATATCCAGGACAGAGCAGAGGTGGGAAGCACCCCGTTCATGCGCATGGAAAACGGACAATCTCAGATGTGTATCGCCTGTCACGATGGCAAGACCAGGCGTCAAGGATACGTTAATCATCCGCTTTTAAAAAAAGCAAATAATATTTCTCGGCTCGAGGCCATCAACAAAGGCGCCAAATTCGGCCCCGACCAAATAATCATTTGTCAGTCCTGTCACAGCGCTCATGGCGAGGGGGCCTTGGTATCGCCATCTAACAGTTCAACCCTATGCCTTATCTGTCACCAAAACAAAAAAAGCCTGATCAATGGCAAGCATGATTTGCGATTAACCTTGCCTGATGAAAAAAATATCAAACAACAGCGACCGGCTGAATCGGGCCCCTGCAGTGGTTGTCATATTCCTCATAGCGGAGCCGGAAAGAATCTGTGGGCCAAAAGACGTAACCCCAAGGACACGGCCTCTCAGATGTGTCTGATATGTCACAGTGAGGAGAGCGGGTCTAAGACAAGACGCATAGGTACCCACTCCCACCCCACTAATGCTAAGCTCGTTTCCAAGGGAACCCTGCCAAAGGAATTACCATTATTTACTCCGGACGCAACCAGGGACCCTGCCGGCAGGGTGCAGTGTTTTACCTGCCATAATGTTCATCAATGGGATCCACATTCGGCAGCGAACCCTGGCGGCAAAAATGTTGAGGGAGATGCAGCAAACAGTTTCTTGAGAATCCCCAACACCCCATCTTCGACTCTTTGTGTAGCGTGTCATACCGATAAAAAACAGGTAATTGCGTCTGACCACAACCTTGAAGTCACAGCGCCGGAGGAGAAAAACGTGCAGGAAGTTACCGCACGTGTGTCAGGTCCATGCGGCGCATGCCACTTGCCCCACAATGCGGCAGGTAAAAAGTTATGGGCAAAACCACTGTCTGCCGACAGAGATATCTTCAGCCAATTATGTGATGGATGCCACAGCAAAAACGGAGTAGCAAAAGCGAAACTCATTGGGGATCATTATCACCCGGTAGATCTTCCGATCAAGGAAACAAAATTGAGCCGCTTCCGTGGACGAATTGCCGGAGAACTTCCTCTATACGGCGAAGATGGTGACAGGATGGAAGACGGGAAGATTGTGTGTATTACCTGTCACGATCCGCACAGTTGGGACTCGAGAAAATCCGGGTCACTGGAAAACTCTGAGCCACAAAATATGGAGGGTGACGCCACCAATAGCTTCTTGAGAAAAGTAAATTTCCCCTCGCCAGAACTGTGCACAACCTGCCATGTCAATACAAAGCTTATTGAGACTACAACACACGATTTTCATGAAACGGACCCCAAGACCAAGAAGTTGGTAGGACAATCTGTGAGGGCGTCAGGATTATGTGGAGCCTGCCATTTAGTCCATAACGCTCCCAACGATTTCAAGCTCTGGGCCATACCGTACGGACCCATTTCTGGGGAAGAAAATACAATAAACGGTCTCTGCACCAGTTGCCATTCCAAAGGAAACCTTGCAGAAAAGAAAGTTCCGGCTGTAGCAACCCATCCAGCAGGCAAACTGGTAAATAATATACTGCGCTTTAACGAGAAAGGGACAAACTACACGCCCCTATTTGGTGCGGATGGCGAGGAGGTAAATGTAGGCGATATTTCCTGTCCATCGTGCCATAATCCCCATCAGTGGGGACCTTTACTCGAGGAAGCGGTGGCCGGGAAAAAACCGAACGGCAACTCTGTGACGAGCTTTAGATTCTTGAGAAATATGAGTTACAATGCTGTTTGTAGAGAGTGCCATGGGCCTGAGGCCATCTATAGATATTTGTACTTTCACCTGCCGGCACTAAGATCGAAGAACTGAAGCCCCCGGCCAAAGGTGGGGTCTTCTTAAGCAAGTATGCTCTAAAGCCGTGTTGCTTCGCTAGTCAGCGTGCATTTGGAAACCCAGCGCTCGTGTGTCATTCTGAGGAGCGCAGCGACGAAGAATCTTCTAGTACGTGGGTCCGCTTGAGATTCTTCGCTGAGTTTACCCCTTCGACAGGCTCAGGGCAGGCTCTGAGCTAATTGAAGGGCTAGGAATCACAATGAGCCGTTTCCAAACGCAGCCTAGCTAATTGAATTTTATTTCGTCGCATTGATCCCCTACTAAAAGTCGGGGCACTCTGCGACATTCTCGTAAAGGCAAAACGCAAACAGGTGTCCAAAGAAATCGTGGGAATCATGCAAGATTGGAGAACTATGAGAATATTGTTTGCAACTTTGATTGTATTGATTATGGCAGCCCCAGTTTTTGCAGAAAAAGGTGGGGTTATTGAAGATACCTTGCAGGTCAGTGGCAAGGCGGTGGTGTTTTTCGGACCTTCATGGGCCGAGTACCTTTCAATGTCCGATGAGGAGAAAGATGAGATTGATGAAGAGCTGTATTACTTCTATCACTACAGGGGGAAGGTGCTTCCTTTTCTGGAATTAAACAAAATTCAGGAATTCTCGACTGCCAGATCCAAAATTGAGATTCAACTTGCGGGCGATGCGACAACCATCTATTTTCGGAGAGGTTTCGATCATGTCGTAGGTTTGATAATGACTGATGGAGAGCATGATCCGGAAGTATTCCTTGGTGCTGCTACTGATGTGGACTTAATCTCCATGTTCAAGGAATACTTCGGCCTCATGTAAAGAATCCAGGCCCAAAGGACCCGGCTCCGAACTGCCCCCTGAGGCGGGCTTCAATCGACTTTCACTCGGACGAAACTCTGCTGGAGTAAGGGAGCCTGGCGATTTTAGATTTTAGAATGCAGATTGCAGATTTTTCTGAACAACTGAATACAGAAACTCTCGAGCTAAATCTAAAATCTACAATCCGAAATCTTAAATCCTTTGAACCCTGACATGGCCCACAGGATCAGTTATTCCAGCTCCAATAATTCACCCGCTAAACATCAATTGAGGTAGGACAGCGGTTAAGCCGCCCCTCCTGACCGCACCTTATCGTTTCTTCATCAGCTGCAGCATCTAGATTGACCCGACTTATTGCGTTACCGCCTCCTTCGTTCCGATTTCGCCCTCCAAAAAAACCACAATACCCTGATATGACTTGTTGTTCGGCTCCAGGCTGAGGGCCCTTTTTGCGTCGGCTAAGCCCCGCTCCAGCTCGCCTCTCTCGGCCCAGGTTATCCCCCGGTTGCTGTAAGCTTGGGCGTATCGCGGGTTTATCTCCAAGGCCCTGGTGAAATCGGAGATAGCTTGGTTAAGATCGCCCTTTCTCCCCCAAGCGATTCCACGGTTGTTGTAAGCCTGGGCGGTCCGTGGGTTTATCTCCAGGGCTTTGGTGAAATCAGCAATGGCTTGGTCAAGTTCATCTTTCTTGAGCCAAGCGAAGCCACGGTTCGTGTAAATTTGGGGGTCGCCTGGGTTTATCTCCAGAGCCTCGGTGTAATCAGCGACAGCTCGGTCAAGGTCGCCCTTTTCGGTCCAGGCAATTCCTCGATTGTGGTAAGCCTCAGCATCTTTTGGGTTCATCTTCACGGCCCTGGTGAAATCAGAAATGGCCCGGTCAAAATCTCCTTTTTTACCATACGCAAGCCCGCGGTTGTGGTAAGTCTGACTGTCTCGGGAATTTATCTCCAAAGCCCTAGTGTAATCGGAAATGGCCCGGTCAACCTTGCCCTTCTTGGCCCAGGCTAGACCTCGGTTGCGGTAGGCCTCACCGTATTGAGGCTTGAGCTCTATGGCCTGGGAGAAAGCCCTTATGGCCTCGTCGTAGCGGTCTGACTTCAGAAAAGAAACGCCCTGGCGAAACAGATCCTTTTCTTTAGCCGCAATCCTATCTTGCAATAATGTCACCAGCTCTTGAAATGCTCTGTTCTCCGGCTCCAGGCTCAACCCCCTCTTGGCATCAGTTAAACCCCGCCTGAGTTCGTTTTTTTCCACCCAAAGAGCCCCTCGGTTGTGGTAGGCCTGGCCGTCTCGAGGATTCAGCTCTAAAGCCCTGGTGTAATCTGCAATGGCTCGGTCAAGATCACCCTTTTCGGCCCACGCCAGACCTCGATTGCGGTAGATCTGACCGTCGGTTGGGTTTATCTCCAAGGCCTTGGTGAAATCACCGATGGCCCGGTCAAAATCACCCTTTCTAGCCCACGCCAGTCCGCGGTTGCGGTAGATCTGACCGTCGGTTGGGTTTATCTCCAAGGCTTTGGTGTAATCAGCGATGGCCCGGTCAAAATCACCCTTTTCGGCCCACGCCACACCCCTGTTGTAATACGTTTGAGCGTATTGGGGGTTCAGCTCTATGGCCTCGGAGAAAGCCCTTATGGCCTCATCGTACTGTCCGGACTCTAAAAAAGAAGCACCCTGACGCAGCAGATTCTTTTCTTTGGCGTCAATCTTAGCTTGCAGCAATGTCACCAGCTCTTGAAAATCGCTATTTTCCGGCTCCAGGCTCAGCCCCCTCTTGGCGTCAGTCATACCCCGCACGAGTTCGTTTTTTTTCGCCCAAAGAGCCCCTCGTTTGTGGTAGGCCTGACTGTCTCGGGGATTTATTTCCAAAGCCCTAGTGTAATCAGCAATGGCCCGGTCAAGATCACCCTTTTCGGCCCACGCCAGACCTCGGTTCCGGTAGGCCTTAGCGTATAGGGGGTTGAGCTCTATGGCCTCGGAGAAAGCCCTTATGGCCTCGTCGTACTGTCCGGACTCCGAAAAAGAAACGCCCTGGCGAAACCAGTAATCGGGGCTCCTTGACTTGCCCGGAAGCACTGCACACGCAGCTATGGCAAACAGAGCCAGAACAGTGGCTACACTTCGCATCTTATATCACCTCTATAAAGGAAACCGCTGCGGCATACGATGGTTATGCTAAGATCCCAGTACTGGAGATGGCACAATAAATCCCAGTGTACGCTCTTTTACCGATGTTTGTAAAGGGGTGAACCAGGTGCATAATGAGAAATACAGAAACCGGAAGGTTCAGATCAAGATCCACGTATGTTAATGAATGAGCTCTCTGGATAGCGCTTAGCAGAAATCTAAGGTTGTATGAGCAGGGGAGCTTCCTCTTATTGGTTATTTCGACGTTCAACCTCTTTTTTTTCAAAACTTATCGGCATTGGATGACACCATTTACACATTGGATCCGGTAGCCGGAGCCTATGTGTCGATCCCGCGCCCTTGGCTGCCGGTTTTTCTGCTGAGATGACGCCTTTATCGTGCGGATTATGGCAAGTAGCGCAGGTGGTTTTTCCCTGTGCATCCAGAGGTAGTGTTGCATAGAATTCCTCTTCCGTTTTTCTAATTCTCGCTAAAGTCTCGGCAGAGGGTTTTGCCAGGTGACTGAAGCTTCCGCTCCGCATAGCCATTCTGATATGACATCTTTGGCAAAGCGGTCCAAGATCTCCAATGAGCTTGGGGTCTTCGAAGCGATCTTGTTTTTGATCGGGTATTTCGGTATGGCAATACAAACATTTATCAGTTATGACCTCCCCCTTACCGTTTACCTGTGCATGGGGGTTGAACATCACATAACTCCCCTGATCATGGCACTTAAAGCAGAAATCCGTCTTCTGGCGATATGGCACTCCCCTGAGCGAATCCCTGTCGAAATCTCGTTTTTGGCACTGCATATATAAATCATGGCAGGTGAGACAGGTGACCTTGTCGTCCTCCAATGGAAAATCAGCCGGGAACTTTACCCTCTTGTCCTCTGAGGGTACCATGTTTGTGGGATGAATGTAGCTACCGGGGGTGGTTAGGTGGCATTCACCGCATAATTGATAGTAGTCACCACCGAATTTTAAATACGTGTCTCCTCCCCTGGTGGGTGTTTGTTCGTGACATTCTGTACAGTACTTGCCGGTAAAGTGAAATTCCGTGGTGCCGATCCTTGCTTTGGTTACACGCAGCAGATCATCTTCTTGTCTGGTGGGACTCAGAGGCCCTGTTACCCGTTCGCTTGGAACCACCGGGCCGGGTCTCTGTGCGGGTCGATGTATGAATTCGCGTTTCTGCTTAGCTGGGCGCACCAATCCTCGTTTCTTCTTCTCTTTTTCGAACAAAGCACAGCCGGCAAGGATGTATATCATTACGGTAAGCAGTATGAATCTTTTCATTACCACGTACCTCTAGCTTGAATGTAGCAGACTAAAGGTTGTTATGGCTATAGCCGCTGTCCATGAGCCAACCCGCCTGCCAAAGCCTGGCACTGGCGGGCAAACCTAAACCCCTTTTTAAAAAGGGGGATTACCGGGGAATGTTCTTTTTATTCAACCGTGACCTTGGCATCCTCGAGGATTACTTCGTAGCTGTAACCAAAGCCAAAATCTCGGTCCACGGAGACCACACCATTCACCAGCACCACATCGCCAACTTTAGCTATGGCACCGGTGGTGACGGTGAGATCATTGGTCCCCTTGCTTCCGCTACCGTCCTGCAAATGCAGCCAGTTCTTGCCCATAATCTGGGGAAGGAATTTGACCACCTTCCCGCGTACTAGGACGTGCTTGCCGGCCAAATTACTCCTGTTGCCAAAAATCTCCGCCACGGTCTTCCCGCCTTCGGCCCTCTCTATCCCCTTGATCTCAGTCTGGGACTTGCTGCC
>CAYFXH010000122.1:0-507 GCA_964346905.1 uncultured Desulfobacteraceae bacterium
AGCCTGCAACGAAGATGTTTCTTCGTTTGCAGGTGCTTATTCACGAATTCCCCACTTTTATAATCCCTTTTTGCTGTTGGCTTTGATCTCTTTGGGTAAGTTTATACCTGAATAATACATTTTTTTATTAGCCGACCATTGCAATAGAACTTATTATTACTAGTATTATTTCGCAAAACAGAGGAGTTGGCATAAGAGCTCAAGAAAAAAGCATAAGCTCTAGCCGAGATACAATGCTAGAAAAAGCTCACTAAGGTTTATCTGCTGAGCTGGCCAAGACACTGTTTGAAAGGATAGTGCGATGCCAATACAGAAAATTGGGGATTTCAGTATCTCTTATTTACAGATACTGGATGAACATGGGAATCTGGATGAAGAACTGGAGCCGCAGCTCAGCAACGAGCAACGTATCAGGGTATATCGGGCCATGGTTCTGGCAAGGGAGAGCGATCAGCGGATGCTCAAGCTCTTCCGGATGATTCGGAAGGGCCGGTTCGTCCTGATCGG
>CAYFXH010000122.1:517-1580 GCA_964346905.1 uncultured Desulfobacteraceae bacterium
TCAAGCTGCAGCGCCAGGGCAGGATGGGAACCTTCGCCCCATCTACCGGGCAGGAAGCTGCTGTTTGTGGTCCGACGCTGGCCATGACCCAAAAGGACTGGTTCATCGGTTCCTTTCGAGAATTGCCTGGACGCCTCATGCGAGGTGAAACACTTGTGCATACCTTTCTGTTCTACAATGGTTACGAGGAAGGGAATCTCTTGCCCCCTTCGTCACGGACTTTGCCAGTCGCCATCCCCGTGGGTTCGCAGATTCCCCATGCGGTTGGGATCGGTTACGCTCTGAAGTATCGCGGCGAAAAAGACTCTGCTGTGGTTGTTTTCTTTGGGGATGGTGCTACCTCGCAGGGAGATTTTCATGAGGCGCTTAATTTCGCCTCGTTGTGGCAGGTTCCTGTGGTCTTCCTCTGCCAGAACAACCACTGGGCCATATCGGTGCCTCTCAGCAAACAGAGCTATTCCAAAACGCTGGCACAGAAGGCCATCGGTTATGACATCCCAGGAATACAGGTGGACGGTAACGACGTGCTGGCCATGTACAGAGCAACCAGAGAAGCTCTGGATCGCGCTTATGCGGGTGATGGACCCACTCTCATCGAAGCGGTCACCTACAGATTGATGATGCACACCACCGCTGACGACCCCAAGAAGTATCGCTCTGAAGAGGAGGTCCAGGAGTGGTGGCAGCGGGATCCCATACCTCGGTTCCGGCTCTACCTGGAGCGGAAGGGACTCTGGAACGAACAATTGCAGGCCGATTTGGAGGATGAGATCAGAAAAGAAGTTGAGGCCGCAGTAAAAGAGTTTGAACAAAAAACTGAGTTCAAACCGGACGCCCCATTTGACCATGTATTTGGAACCCACCACCGGGAGATTGAGGAGCAGCGGGCCGAGTTCCTTGCCAACCTGGCCCACCGTGAGAAAAAGGAGACAGCCAATGCCTAAGATGAATATGGTCCAGGCCCTGAACCTTGCCCTGAATCAGGAGATGTCCAGGGACGACAGTGTCATCGTCTTGGGTGAAGATGTGGATCGCCGAGCTGCTCTCGCCGGACTCGAGCACG
>CAYFXH010000122.1:1590-14034 GCA_964346905.1 uncultured Desulfobacteraceae bacterium
AGATGTGGGCGTTGACGGTGGGGTCTTCCGGGTAACAGATGGCTTGTATGATACATACGGTGGAGAGCGGGTGATTGACACTCCCCTTGCCGAATCCACCATATTGGGTAGTGCCATCGGCATGGCCCTGGCGGGGTTGAAGCCCATAGCCGAGATGCAGTTTTCAGGCTTCGCCTACTTCATGCTGGCCCAGCTGGAAAGTCATGCATCCAGGTACCGTTCCCGCACACATGGGTTATTTAGTGTACCATTGGTGGTTCGCATGCCATATGGCGGTGCGGTCAGGGCCCTCGAGCATCACTCCGAAAGCCGCGAGGCAACCTTTGCGCACTTTCCCGGGGTAAAGGTTGTTATCCCATCAACGCCACGCAACGCCCGGGCCTTGTTAACAGCCTCCATCCGCGACCCGGATCCAGTTGTTTTCATGGAGCCAAAGCGGTCTTACCGAGCCTTTCGTGAGGAAGTCCCAGAGGAGGCCGAGATCCGGGAGATCGGCAAGGCGGAGATCGTTCAGGAAGGCAGCGATCTCACCGTTGTTGCCTGGGGCGCCATGATGCGGCCGACCTTACACGCGGTGGCACAGGTGCAGGATAAACGGGGTGTTAGCATTGAGCTCATCGACCTGCTCACCATTGCACCCATGGACTCTTATGCCATAGTATCCTCAGTGCAGAAAACCGGCCGCTGCGTGGTGGTTCAGGAAGCTCCCAGATCCTTTGGCGTTGCCGCTGAAATCATCGCCACAATCAACGACAAAACGCTGCTTTCTCTAGAAGCCCCGGTGAAACGGGTGACTCATTACGACGTGGTCACGCCGTATTTTGGCCGGGAGTTGATGTTCATCCCAGATGTGGAGCGAATTTCGCGTTCCCTGGAAGAAACTTTGGATTTTTAACCGAATTGAGGTATTAAGGATTGGGGGAATTTGGGGATTGAGGATTGCAGATTTTAGATTGCGGAATGAGGGTGTTTGGGGAATTGTGAGATGTGGGATCCGTCGAACATCTCTCTAGGTGATATCTCAAATCGCATATTTTGTATCCATCGACTAGCTTTGTTCCGGATTTCGGATATGATTGACATGGGTGTATGACTCCTTATGAGAAATCAATGACCAGAGTGGGAGGGAGACAATGCGTACCATAGAATATGAGGGCATAAAAATTAGTGTTGATGACGAGGGATACCTTCTCAACTTGGATGAATGGAATGAGCAGGTTGCCTGTGCTTTGACACAAACGGTAGAGGATGTGGACGTGTGTGATCTTACCAAAGAAAGGATGGAGATTCTTACCTTTATGAGAGAGTACTATCGCCGGTTCGAATCCTTTCCCATAGTCCGCTCTGTCTGCAAAAACGTGCATCAGACAAAAGAATGTCTGTACGAGCAATTCTTAGATCCAATCAAGGCCTGGAAGATTGCCGGCCTTCCCAAACCGACTCCAGACGTAATCGCCCGTATTCGACATGACATAGACTAAGAGCACTTCCCCTGTCAGCACTTCATGCAGTTTGCCTGGAAAAAACGACCGCTACGTTTGCAAGTAAAATCAGTCAGTCGTGTAAACGGTAAACCACACAGACACTGTCGACAGCGGCAACCCAGCTCGGAGTTTTAAGCTTCACGTTTCAGGTTTCACGTCCTGGCATTGAGTTGTGATGAGTCCCACAACCTGGAACCGGTAGGGTGAGACAGATATCTCGAAAACTCTGCCAGCTGATCCCTGCATAGTCCCTACTGCGCAGAACGCTTTGCGCTTTACCAACAGAGAGGTGAACGTGTTTGAATTCACATTGCCAGATCTCGGCGAAGGCATCCACGAGGGAGAGATTGTGAAATGGTATGTCCAGGTGGGTGATATGATACAGGAGGACGATCCCCTCGTCGATGTTGAAACCGACAAGGCTGCCGTAACCATACCCTCGCCAGTGAGTGGGAAGGTGGTGCAATTGGGTGGCCAGGTGGGAGACACCGTTTTGGTTGGAGAGGTCATCACGGTGATTGAAGAGCGCGAGGTCGTACCTGCGGTTTCGGCTGAGCCGGAGGCCGTTCCAGAGGTTGAAGCCCCTGTTCCAATAAGGGGTCCTGCCCCTGCGGCACCTGCCACCAGAAGACTTGCTCGCGAGCTGGGTGTGGACTTGAAACGAGTTTCACCCACCGGGCCTGGTGGCCGTATCACGCCCGAGGATGTAAAGAGCTTTGCTGAAAAAGCGGCCAGAGATCTCCCCGAGGAAGCACCTCCGGTGGAGCGTGAGGCTTCGCCAGAAGCGGTAGTGGAAGAGCGGCTTACCGAGACTGAGTATGCTGCCCAGGCCTGCACTGCCATTCCTTTCCTCGACCTTGGCCCCCTCCCAGATTTCGAGCAGTGGGGCCCCATAGAAAAGCAACCGCTTCGTTCCATTCGGCGCAAAGTGGCTCACAAGATGGTTACCTCCATGACTCTGGTACCACACGTCGCCCACATGGACGAGGCCGATGTTACTCTTCTTGACGAGTTTCGGCTGCGGGAAAAAGAGCGCCGCGAAGGACAGCCGGGAGGGCGCCTCACGCTTCTCCCTTTCGTTATAAAGGCAGTCACAGCTGGACTCAGAGCCACTCCCGCCTTTAATACCACGCTGGATCCTTTCAAAGAGGAGATCATTTATAAAAACTACTACAATATCGGCATCGCGGTGGATACGGGGAAAGGATTGGTGGTACCTGTCATCCATAACACCGACCGCAAGAGTATCATAGAGATCTCAGCAGCCATCGAGGATTTAGCCAAACGCGCCAGGGAAGGCACCATCCACGTTGCAGATCTCCAGGGTGGCTCTTTTACCATTACCAACGTGGGCCCCCTTGGGGGCACAGCCCTCATCCCGGCAATTAACTACCCAGAGGTGGCCATACTGGGGATGGGCAGGGTTCAGGAAAAACCCGTTGTTCGCGAAGGCGAGATCGTGGTCAGAAAGATACTCCCGCTTACCCTCTCCTTTGACCACCGGGTGGCCGACGGGGCTGATGCGGCCCGGTTTGTAAGCGAGATGGTGCGGGAGTTATCTGATCCCAACCTGCTGCTGCTGGAAACGTAAGGTTCCGCATAGCGCAAAGAGCATAGCGCATAGCGTCAAACTATAGAAGCCAGTGGGCAGAATTCAAGAGATTGTCTTTTTTTCTTCTGGATTCTGAATTCTGGCCCCTTGAAGTAGTGTCTAGTGCTTAGTGATTGTTATGGTAGTAGGAAGTATAAGACTAGAGACGGAAGTTGCAATTATCGGCGGAGGCCCGGGTGGCTATATCGCCGCCCTGAGAGCCGCTGATCTGGGTAAAGAGGTGACCCTCATCGAGGAGCGCGAACGTGTTGGTGGCGTCTGTCTTTTAGAAGGGTGCATTCCGTCGAAGACGCTCATCAGCGCTGTAGAGCTCATCCGTGCGGCACGCAATGCCCAGCAGTTCGGATTCTCTTTTTCTGACCCAAAAACAGACTTGCAGGCCTTGCGGAACTGGACCGATTCCATCGTGAGCAGCCTTGCGAACGGAGTAGACCGGTTGCTTCAACGTCGAGGGATTGAGTTGATAACAGGGCGAGCCCGTTTCGAAAGTAACCGTGCCCTGATCATTGAAGGAGCTGATGCGGGTGGTGTCGAATTCCGCCACTGCATTATTGCCACCGGCTCCCGGATTCAAGAACTTCCGTTGGCCTCGAACCTGCCGGTATGGTATTCCACAGAAGCCCTTAAACTACCAGAGATTCCAGACGACCTTTTGATTGTCGGAGGTGGGTACATCGGCCTGGAGTTGGGTCAAGTCTATGCCGGTTTGGGCTCCAGGGTTACCATGGTGGAGTTGTTCCCTCATCTGCTCATGGGGGCGGACCACGATTTGGTAGAAGTTCTGGTGAAAACCTGTGAACAACAATTCGAGGCAATCCTGCTCGAATCAAAAGTGGTGAAGATGGAGAAAAGCGGTGCAGGATTTTCCGTGACCATCGAACACCACGGCGAAACGCGGAGATCCGAATACAATCAGGTCCTTGTGGCCGTTGGCCGCAGACCAAACACTGACGATCTAGGTCTGGAGAACACCAAGATCACCCCTGACAACCACGGATTTATCCAGGTAAGCGCAGAGGGCCGAACAGCGGAGTCGCACATATATGCAATTGGCGACATAACGCCGGGCCCTATGCTGGCACATAAGGCCAGTCGAGAAGGCAAGGTTGTGGCCGAAGTGATTGCCCAACACCAGTCTGCGTTTGACAATCGGGCAATTCCCGCAGTGGTCTACACAGACCCTGAGATCGCCTGGGCCGGTCTCACCCAGCGGGAGGCAGAAGCACAGGGAATCACGGTCAATGTGGGCCGCTTCCCCTTGAGAGCCTTGGGTCGAGCCCGGACCCTGGGCCGCTCTGACGGCTTTGTCAAGATCCTCTCGGATCCGGAATCAGGCCTCGTCCTGGGGGTCGGAATGGTGGGCCCCCAAGCCTCTGAATTGATCGCTGAAGGCACCCTTGCTCTGGAAATGGGCGCCACTCTCGAGGACCTTCTGGTGACCATTCACCCCCACCCTACCCTCTCGGAAGCCATTATGGAGGCGGCCGAGGTCGCCGCCGGAACCCCGGTGCATGTACCAAAGTAGTCAGCAGCAAGAATCCAAGCAATGCGCTCTGTGCTTTGCGGTGAAATGGGGTGTCCCCGGGAGTTACGACCTTGGTCTTTGAATCAGGTCATTGAAAAAACGAAAAACTTCTGGCGTGGCCCAGTCTAGCGGGCCAATGATTTTCTCAACAACAATCCCGTCTTTATCGATGATGAAGCTCTCTGGGACTCCGGTTATCCCATAGAGACGTTTCATACTCCCGTTGGGATCCAGGAGTGCAGGGAAGGTCAAATTCAGTTCTTGCATAAAAGGGGCCACTATATCGCGCCCCTTGAAATCGATACTGACGGCGAGGATTTCGAAGTTTTTCCCTTTGAATCTTTCATACAGTTTCTGCATCGAAGGCATTTCATCTCTACACGGAGGGCACCAGGTGGCCCAGACATTGACAAGAACCACCTTGCCTCTGTGGTCAAAGAGACTAACCTTCTGACCATTCAGATCGGGAAAGGTAAAGTTGGGCGCTGGAAGGCCCACTTGAATGGGACCTGTGGGTGTTACGGTGGAATCTTTCTGCTTCAGGGAAAAAAGTATCACTGGGATGACGATGAAAAAAACAAAGAGAAGTATCAATAACAGTGGGACATTTCTTCTTGGTTGGGTTTCTCTCGCATCCACTTTCGTCACCTGAGACTGCTGGATCATAAGGCTTTACTTTACAGTTTAGGCATAACAAAGTCAAAACCTCTCTACTCATCAGCCCTGAGGGACCATCAGCCCCCTAACCATGCGGAGTTGCATGCGCAGGCGCTTTTCGGTTTTCGCCACCTCAAATGCGTTTTCCCAGTCCCAAAACGCCATCTATTGCCCCACTCAGAAATAGATTCTTGGCCCTGTTCTTGCAAGGATTCCACAAGGGATGATCACCCCTGAGACGCTATGGCGTGAGGTTGAGAGGTCACCGCTGATGAAATCAATAGGGTGCTGTGTAGATTTTTTTCTGAGCGCGCAGCAGCCGGCACCCTGTGCCGAACCACCCGCTGCGGTCTGATCGGTTCGACTCGCTGCGTTTGGACTCCGATACATAAGGACCTGCGGGCCGGTGGCTCGGGGCCGCTGATCTCGGCCGTCAGAGATGTTCAAAAAGTTGAAAAGAGGGAGGCAGGAAATGATCTTAAGAAGAATTGTGCTCACGTCTTTTATTATTATGGCAATAGTAATCGCACTCGCTGACGGAAGCTCCCTGGCAGATAAGACCGGTGTGAATCCTGAGGTTTACGGCACTTGGGATATGTTGGAACTCAATACCTACGGAATGACGGTCCAGTTGACTCTCGCTATAGAGGAGAACCAGGTGATTGCCACCAGTAGTTGCTTTTTTCAAGATTACAGCGTCTCGGCCCAAGCCGTCTCTCCCGCGGAGATAACAGCCCATGAGATCCGGGTCCTCGAGTCCAACGAGGCTGTTAATGAGTACAGCTCCGGTTTTCTTGTGTGCCGGGCTTCGCTCGATGTGGGAGACCTTCAATACCAATTGCGAGACGGCAAGCTTGTTATTACTGATCCGGAAAAAGAGGAGACGTTTGAGCTTTCCAGATCCGGGGATCAATTTCAACCAGCTAAACAGTATAAAGGACAGTATAAAAAGTCGACAGATCCAAAGCTTGCTTTGGCCCATACAAGCCGGGGAACCGCTTACTTAAAAAAGGGCCAGTATAACGAGGCAATTAGAGAGTACAATAAGGCTCTTGAGATAAACCCGAATGGCACGGTCGCCTACTACAATCGGAGCATTGCGTATACAAGAACTGGACAGTATGACAAAGCCGTTAGTGATTGCAACAAGGCTTTGGAACTAGACCCTGAGCATGCAAACAGCTACTACAACCGTGGGGTGTCATACTACAAGCTTGGATCTAAAGACCAAGCTATCAAAGACTTCCAAGCTGCGGCCAATCTTCAACACAAGGGGGCACAAGACTTCCTAAGATCAAATGGCATTGCATGGTAGATGGATCTAGTCCGCTGAACCTCCGCTCAAGCTTCTCCGTGAGCTTTGGTGCATGAGGATACTCCAATACTGCAACAGGCACAAAAAAGGCGAGAAACGTTACCGTTCTCGCCTCTTCTTTTGAGCTTGGTCTCGGTGATCCAACGCAATCTGTTTGGCAGATCCTATCCTCCCACGTTACCGCCAACCGCATGTTCCCAGGCCTCTTCCCATTTGTAACCCAACGCCTGGAGCTTATTTTGGATCTCCTCTCTGGCCGGGTGCCATTCTGTGGGACACTCTTTCTCCAATTGAGATATTCTGTCATCAAGCTCTTCCACGATAATGTGGAGGTCATTAACTTGACCGAGGATATTTTCCTTATCACCGGATGACATCTTATCCAGTTTACGCATAACCTCGTAAACCTTAGCTTTCCACCCAGCAAGCTCTATCTGAACGTTTCGGCAATAGTCTTGTAGTTCCATAGTTCCCTCCTTCTCAACCGCCCAAAACGCGTTTGGCCTCCACCATCGCCTGGAGCTTGCCGAAAGCGATGTGGCGCGGCAGATGGTTCATACCACAGGAGCTGGTGATGAGGGTTTGCTCTGGCGGCAGCCAGCTGTACTTTGTGATACGTTCACCGATTGTTTCGGCTGATTCAACATTGAAGTCCTGAACGTCCACAGCTCCCACTGCAAGATGTATGTTACCGAGGAGCCCCTCGTATTTTGGGGTTAGATCGTGTTCGATCAGCAGGACATCGCAGTTGATTTTACAGATGAGTTCTGCGGGGTACCTGCCGGTATCGAAGTAGCGGTGGCCGATTTGGCCGTCGTACTCTGCACCCACGGCATAGTTTCCTTGGCAGATATGCACCTGAACGGAGACATTTTTCAACCCTTCGGTGGACATATTGATTGCCTCTACCGCTGCGTTTACTTCCGCGTCATCCGAGATTGCGAAAAGCGGTTCGTCAATCTGGATATACCCGCAGCCGGCTTTCTCGAGATCCTTGAAGTTTCGGTTCATCACCTTGGCCAAATCCTGCATCATCTTGGCAATGTCTCCATAGTGTTCGTCCCAGGCTACTTTGGCCAACATATGCGGCCCGGTCATCGTGATCTTGACCTCACTTTTGGCTAACCTTGAAACCATTTCATACTCTTCCACCAAGCCAAGGTCACCGTACTCAATGGGACCGGTGCAGACAGCTGCCGGGTGAAACACATTCGGATCCTTAGTGGTGATGGGTTTCGGCCGGGTTTCTCGAGCAAAACCGGGGAGCTTCTCCCAGAAAAAGTTGAGCATGGCGTTGGGTGGAGCATGTCGGTTATTGGTCCGCCGATGCATCTCACCACCGGTGATAATATCGATTCCGGCGGTTTCTTGGTCCAGAATCGCGGCCTGAGTTGCCCTATACTGGGCATCCGCCATATCATTCTTCGTGAGTGCCCCCGCTTCCACTTGCTTTTCCAGCGTTTCGTACCAGCGGGGAACACTGTAGGAACCCACAACTGTGGTTTTATACTTGGAATAGGTTGTCATTGCTTGGTCCTCCTTTCGGAATAGGAAAAATCTGTTCTTCAAAGTGTATCCGAAGAATTCACTTATTCAAGAGTCACTGATATGCCAGCGCCCTAAAGTAGGGCTGGTCTCCGTATCGGCCCCCATTCTTCTTGTTTTGAGTAACAGGCTGTGATGAGGTGGCTCTCATCAAGCGAGATCTGAGAGCCAGGTGGCAAAGCGGAGGGCAAGGCCGTCAGGCCCGGCAATGATGAAATCCCGCAGTCCGTAATGACGATCCTCTATGGGGCTTAGTATTTTGGCTCCCATTTGTTGAGCCATATTCCAGTAATCATCCACATTGGGGACCATAATGCGAACGTTTCCCAGCGGATGGGCTGGTGGCGACGGGGTACCCGGGACTTCTGACAAAAATAACCGGGCATCTTCCCATTTCAGCTCCATAAATGTCCCCTCATCTCGGACAATCTCGAAGCCGCAGCTTCGGTAGAACTCACTGGACTCGTTTATGTTGCGGACATATAACGCAACAACAAGTTGCTCACCCTGATTGACGTAACGGTTCATGAGAACAACCTCAGAATCACAACGAATGGTTGCAGCAGTACTTTATCGTAACCGCAAAATTCCATCACTAATGACGATATCCGCATCAGATTCCAATGTAACTGAAGAACCAGTTTCAAGGACTATTATTTCACATCCGTATATGCAACTAAAATATCTGGTACCCCTACTATATACTGTGGTGCGAATCCAGGCGCCACCTATCAACCTCGCTTTAATTTCGTGCGGTCTGCCATCACTATTGTAAAGAGAGGCAGACCAAAGAATATTTGGCAAAGCCAGAAGTAATCCCACAATTACCAGTACGGAGAATCTCTTCATTTTTCTGCCCCTATCTCTTCATGAGTAGAGAAAAATGAGATAATCGGAGTCACCTCGCTTATTTCTTCAGTTGCCTCAGCCCTATGGGCACAGACTGCTGGGTCAGGTTTTTTGTTTATATCAGATACTTGAATGAATCGGATGATCCCCTCTTTATCGATGACACATGCGCAAGAGGGATCAGGTCTACACTTTTGACAAACTGCAAAGGAATGTCAAAAAGGTGCGGGTTGTTGCCGAAACAGGATATATTCCCTATACGGTTCGTATTGCACCACAAAGTGGTCAAAGATCACAAAGGAAAGGTTCACAAGTATGGTAAGCTCTTTGTGGTTTTTCGTGGTCTTTGTAGTTCTTAACCAATTCGTCGCGAAGCTGATCAAGGTTGGTTTTGAACAACAGCCTGTGTACACCTGCCCCCTTGTTATTTAATCTTAACACGGTACCTGTGTAATTCTGCCCTAAGCCAGTCTGCACTGGACATTTTGTTGTTCTCTCCACATCGCACAACATAAGGCTTTCCACTCACTAAACTTTTGGTAGCACAAAGTTTGATAAATTCTTCTGGTGTGCTGATCTTATTCTTAAAATAGTCATATTTCTTTCGTATGTGTTCAGCAGCAAATCTGGAGTCATGCTCCTTATTGTTCCGTATAAATGTGCAGCCAGATTCTTTTACGTATTGCAACAGATGATCAACTGTTTTTTCTAAGGAATCACTCTTGGATGACGCACGTGGAGGGAGAAGAAAGGATGTTGTTATCAGACCAATCAACAACAAATATCTAATTGTTCTCATATGGTAGCAACGTAATGATGTAATGACGCCGAAGCCAACTGACCCACCAATAAGTATTGCCTGCTGCTTACTGCCTGCTGGACACTGCACCTGTGTTCGTTACTCCTCTTCCGGCGCAATTTTACATACCTTGGAAGATTCCAAGCTTAAAAGGCGGCAGAGTTCATCAAGGACTTCCTGCTCTGGTTCACTGAAATCGCCGTCTGCTTTTGCAATCAATATGCAGGCGCGAATGAGAAGTGACCCCTTATCTTCATCGCCGGAAAATTTGGCAACAGCCTTTATCACTTTTTCCTTTCCGGTATCATAATTGTGTTGAATTGCTTCGCCGTAGTCGCGGAACAGGTTGATCGCCTTGTGGACGTCGAATACCTTGAGCTCCTTCACATTTTCCAAAATAAAGTCAAGGGCGAGACGCTCCGACAGCTGGATCTCATCGTCCGCGAGTGCCAGGAGGGCTGTAGCGCCCATCATGGCTTCAAGAAATGGTTTGTTGCGATACCGTTGAAGTTTCGCAGATAACGCTACTCTACCGGCATGAAAGATACTAGCCATGCTTTTCCTTTCTTCATAGGCAGGAGGGGACGGTCATGCGATTATGCGTTTCTCTTGAAAGCACTCTATGATATAGAAAAGATCATGCCACGACAAGCTCGCATAGACGCACCGGATGCATTGCATCATATCATCTGCCGTGGGCTTGAGGGAAGACGGATATTTAAGGATAACTTTGATAGAGTTAATTTTGTTCAGAGACTAGGAACCATTCTGACCGAGACATCAACGCGATGTTATGCTTGGGCCTTGATGCCAAACCACTTGCATCTGTTGTTACGAACCGGAAAGGTTCCCATTTCCATCATCATGCGACGACTCCTGACCGGATACGTTGTCAGTTACAATCTAAGACATCGAAGGTCGGGGCATCTTTTTCAAAATCGGTATAAGTCGATTCTCTGCCAGGAAGATCCATACTTGCTGGAACTAGTGCGCTATATCCATTTGAATCCGCTACGTGCAAAAATCGTTCAGAGCCTAGAAGAACTGGACCAGTATCGCTATAGCGGACACAGCCGATTGACTGGAAAGATCGCTAGCGAATGGCAGGATGTTGACACAGTTTTATCTCTTTTCGGCAAACGAGTGACTGCGTCGAGAAAGAGATATCGTGCCTTTGTTGAGGAAGGCATAGAGCAAGGTAGACGGACTGATCTCATCGGTGGCGGGTTGGTTAGAAGTTACGGCGGCTGGAAGGAGCTGATGTCATCGAAGGAAATGCGGGCACACTTGAAAGGTGATGAGCGGATTTTGGGAGACAGTGACTTCGTCGAATCGGTCCTTGAAGCTGCCGAAGAGAATCTCATTCGGAAGTACCGACTTCAGGCTGAGGGATACGATTTTGAAAAGGTCCTCAACCACGTGGCGAGCTTGTTTGCCTTGAAACCCTCGGAGATACTTCTTCCCACAAAGCAGCCGGAGCGAATAAGGGCCCGCAGTTTACTCTGTTACTGGGCCGTAAAAGAACTCGGAATGAGTGCCACTGAGGTTGCCCATCGACTGGGTATTCACCAGTCAAATGTCAGTAGAGCAGTGCAAAGGGGGGAAAAGCTGGCTGTAGAAAAAGAGTTGCGTATTGATTGAGAAAGAAACGCATAATCGCATGACCGTCCCCTAAAACAAGGAAGGTATTTGCATGGATGAAAAAACGTGTGTGCCGTTTAGTCAGATTTGCTTTCAGGGAAGGTTCCTGAATCTGCTCGTCTTAATCATCGTTCTGCTTGTCGTCGGTCCGCTTGTTGAAGAGTTTGTCAGACTACGTATGCTCATGGACATCTTATGGTCTGCCGTTTTTATAGCCGCCATTTATGCTGTCAGTCACAAAAAACATCACATCTTTATTGGGGTGTTACTGGCCCTGCCCATGCTGGGGTCAATATGGTCCAGATACTTTGTTGAGCATGCGACTCTGGAGGTTGTGGGGAGCCTGTGTGGAGCTGCGTTTTTTATTTTTACCATTGTTCAGCTATTGATCTTTATATACAGTCAGAAGGAGGTCACCAGAGATCTCATAGCCGGCGCCGCTGTTGTATATTTGCTCATGGCACTGGCGTGGACCTTTATTTATGGGGTTGTGGAGTCACTGCACCCCGGCTCCTTTGCAATCCCAGAGATTCAGGGCATCCATACCACCCGTCATTTTCTCTACTACAGCTTTGTAACCATCACCACCCTGGGCTACGGGGACATTACTCCTGTTAGCAACCTGGCCAGGTCGTTATGCATTCTCGAGGCAGTTATCGGACAGCTTTATCTGGTGGTCCAGGTTGCCTGGCTGGTGGGCGTGCATGTATCCCAGTCAATGCTAAAGAGATCGCGGCAGGACCATGGGGAAGTGGAGTGATTGCAGGTTTTAGATTTGAGATTTGAGATTTGTGATTGCAGATTTAGGATTGCTCAAGCTTATTAGTTAGTGTCCATCCGGAAACTCCACCTTGTCATTCTGAGCCCTTCGAAAGGCTCAGAGCCTGCCCTGCCTGTCCCGGGCTTGTAGCGGGGAGCCCGCCTGCCCTGAGTTCATCGAATAGGTAGTAGCGATAAACTCCGCGAAGAATCTCCCATAAAGTCAAGAGCCAAGAGATTCTTCGTCGCCCCTCCGGC
>CAYFXH010000123.1:0-8366 GCA_964346905.1 uncultured Desulfobacteraceae bacterium
AAAGGTGCGAACCAGGGTCGGATCTTACCCTTGATTTCTCTGGGTTCAGACGCGCAACTGTGGAGAGTGAAGGATCGCCCCTTTGTCACAGCTATTGGCAGAAGGGTTGCCTTCGGACGAACTCCTTGTAAGGTGGTTCGGAACCAACCCGCCCCATCACATCATCTTGGTGGGGCAGCATCCCTCGCCTGACAATGGAAAAGAGTCGCTCACTTCAGAATCCAACGGGTGGGTGTTCTTTTCTTTTCAGTATACAACGGTTATTATTCTATTCCTTAAATCGCGGGGAGGAGACCTTATGCGTCCACTGTGTTCCATTCTTTTGGGGATTTCACTTGTACTGGCACTCATCGGCGGAACTTGGGCGGCAAGCGATCAGGCCGTGAACCTAAGGGCGAAAAACGGTTTGTCCGAATACGCACCACCCGAGGTGTTCCTATCAGGCAATTTTGTCGCAGATGAGGATCAGCCGGGATACATCTTCGGCAAGGTGAAGGACTTCGTCAGATCGCGTTCTTGTCCGACCACCTGGCTCATCGAGGAGGCCGAAAGAAAACGGATCGAGCAGCGGCAGCCTCAATCCGGCCCTGTCGAGTACACACTCTACCTGGAGGAGGATTGCCCGGGGAAGATCGTCTACTATGTGTTCGTTGATTGGTCCCATGCCAATTCCGCGCAGTGGATGGAGTGGCGCTGGCAATTCCACCGGAGTAAGGCAAAACAGCAATACGGCGCGGCTAAGGTCAGTCTCGAACAGGCAGCCCAAAACGGATTCCCGGTGGACGGAGAGTTGCGTTTCGTGGTGATCGAGGGCGAATTGCTGTTAAAGAAGCCAGAGACGGTCTTAATCGGTGAACTCAGGTTCCAACCGATCTACGATCTCAAGGCGGGCAAAGCGATGGCCGAGTGAGCCAAGGGGACCAGTCCATTCGTCCTTTGTCCCACCCCACGTTGTCGGATGGCCGTGGGGCGAAGAATGGCTCCCCTGATTGAGCCTTTATCCTTCAACCCTGGCCCATGATAGCAGTGGGCCAGCTGCGATGGAATGCACCGGTGCTGTGACGGGTTTGGTATCTGAAAAGCCTTGATTGTCAATCTCATGGAGGTGGCTGTTATGACAGAGCTGAAGAGAGAAAAGCGGTTGACGCGACGCGACTTCATGAAGCTTGCAGGACTTGGCGGAATGGCGGCAACGGGCTTCGAGGTTACCGGAGCATTGGCCGGTTCCAAACAAGGCGAGATAAAGGCTTCCACTGTCCCCAAGCGCAAGCTGGGAAAAACCGGGGTCGAGGTGTCGATCCTGTCACTGGGAGGGATGATTGATACGGTCAACAACCAGTTGCTGCTCCGGCAGGCCTTCAAATGGGGGGTGAGCCACTGGGACACGGCCGAAGCTTACGGCTACGGCCTGAGTGAAGAAGGGTTCGGCCGCTTTTTCAGTCGCTATCCCGAAGCCCGCCAGGAGATATTCCTGGTGACCAAATTGCGTCCCGGCACACCCGATAAGCTGACTGACGGCTTCGACAAGTGCCTAAAGAGGCTGCGCACCAATTACGTGGACTTGTTTTTTATCCACGGGATTAAAGATTTCAACCAAATGGAAGAGCCCGTTAGGAAATGGGCGTCGCAGATGAAAAAGGCCGGTAAGATGAAGTTTTTCGGGTTCAGCACCCACACGAACGTGGAGGATTGCATGCTGGCCGCGGCGAAAACCAACTGGATCGATGCGATCATGTTCACCTACAGCTTCCGGAACATGCACACCTCAAAAACGAAGGATGCTGTGGCCGCATGCGGTGACGCCGGTATTGGCCTGGTGGCCATGAAGACTATGGGACGAAGACAGGTTCAGACCGACAGCGAGGCCGAACTCCATATGGTCGAGAAGTTCCTCGAGCGCGGCTTCACCGATCATCAGGCCAAGCTCAAGGCCGTATGGGCGAACCCGAACATTTCCAGCATCTGCTCCCAGATGCCCAATCTGACAATCCTTGCGGCCAATGTGGCAGCATCCCGTGACCTTAGGGCGCTGGCCCGCAGTGATTTTGAGCTCCTCGACCGGTTTGCCCGCGAGACTCGGACAGGGTATTGTGCCGGTTGCGGCAGCATCTGCCAGGAGGCTGTGGACGGCATAGTTCCCGTGAACGATGTAATGCGCTGCCTCATGTATTATCGGGACTACGACGACCCCAACCTGGCCCGGGAGGTCTATGCTGGCCTATCCGAGGAGGCGAGGGCGCGACTGACCGATGTGGACTATTCCAAGGCCGAGAGGGTTTGTCCCCAGGGGTTGGCGATAGCAAAACTCATGCGTGAGGCTTCGCGGCTGCTGGCCTAGGCGTAAAGTCCTGACTTCTTCCGCCGATCCGATATTCACCTCCCCAGGCAAAAAAACCCTGCCTCCCGTTGGTCAGGGTTTTACTCGTTGAACTTGGGGTCTTCCAGAGGTTCCACGATTAGCCGTTTAGCATTTACTACTGTTCAATAATGCACTCTTTAAGTACCTCCAATCTTTGATCTATCTGGATCCCCGCAGGAGTCCATCCCGCACCTGATACGGAAACAGGATGACGGACAATCGCAGACTTTCGTCATTCCCGCGAAGCTTGTCCCCGACCCAGATCGGGGAGCGGGAATCCAGGTCCCAGACAGATATTTACCGGAAATTTCTTAGGGGTAAGTATTGAACAGTCTCTATTTACCCAAAACTGCCTGCTGCTAGCTGGAATCTGCCAGCTGAAAAGTGTGCTTTCCGCCTTGCCCTGTTCGGCATGAATTTTGCTCCGTTGGCTTCGTGTGTAGGAGGCAAAGTGCATCGCTGTATGGTGAACAATCACCTACTCGCCGGCAATACACCGTGGTCTGAGATGAACCTGTATTAAAACCGAGGCGATCTACCTCGGCAAAGAGTATCAGGTTTGCACAATGCTCATGAAGAAATCACAACTCAATATTGTTCGCGCAGGAAGTTACATTACCTATAGTAGTCTCAAGGAGATTGGTAACAGGATTCTCGAGTCCTTCGATGGTATTATCATACAGTATGATTTAATACACCAAGACATGCCAATCGTGGACAGTATTGATGCTCACTTGTTAACAATGATTCTAGATGAAGGAATTGGTGGTCACACCCTTGGCATTACGGACGCCCATTTGAAAACGAGCGATAGCGACGAGTTTTACAACTCCATTTTCGGGGGTAAGAACCCTAAAAACGACGTTGCTGTTGTTTCCACAAGAAAATTAGGCCCGGAAAAGATAACCTCCAGGGAAGAGTATAATTTGTTTATCAGCAGAACGTCGAAGGTATCCCTGCATGAGGTGGGTCACAACCTCGGTTTAACGGATCATGCTTCCTATAAAATGGCTCCTGATGGTTCCTTGTGTCCCATGAGCAGAGGTGAATTTAACCGGTTTGGATTCAAGGGATATGTAACTGCTATTATCGACGGCAGAGGTCACAGCTTCTGTGACGACTGCACCTCCTTTCTCAGCTGTGTCTATGATGCCAGATGCGTGAGTTGAGTGGGGCTGAGTGAGTGAATATTCCCTCCGGTTGCGCGGTTCACGGTGGGCTCGAAAATACCCTCACTCCTCGCTGTTTCCCGCTTACTGCCCACCAAACCAGGTGACCCCGAGAACACATGCCAGCGAAGCTCAACCAGCCCGAAGGGCTGCCAGCTGTTTTCTGTCCGCTTACATCCCTTATTCTTTCTTATTGTCTTTCTCTATAATTGAATTAAAGTATCTATACAATCCGTCAGAAGATAAGTACACCACTTTTACTTTGGAACCAAAAGTAATTTTACATCCATCGAAAAGTTTGTATTTTTTGTTTGGTTTTAGTCTCTTCTTGTTAATGAACGTGCCATTTGACGATTTGAGATCAATTAAATAATTGGTTAAGTCAGGAGAACGAGTAAATATACAGGCATGAGTTCTCGAAATATCCTTGTGCTCGAAAATTAAGTCTTTATCTACTGACCTTCCAATCAGAAGTTTATCAAGATTCGTTGAACCCTTCGTTTTCCTGATCTCTCTGATGTCTTTTTCTGTAGATCTTATCTCAATATCATCCTTATCAATGTGGACTCCTAACTGCCGCGTCTCTTCATATATAGTTTTGAAATCAACTATTACCGGGTTGTCATGCATATGTTTAGTGAAAGGTACGAGAAACCCATTTGGATGTTTACTTCTAAACTCTGCAATATCCATGTCCAACATTAAAAAAGCATCATAAACAGTAAAATACCGTTGTCTCTGCGGGTTATACTTTAAGATGATGTCCCACATTTCTTTCGGGGTGTTTATATAACGTCCTCCTTGGCATTTCCGACACGTGTATTCAGCTCTCATGGCAGTATCGATGCTCGTAATGGTATTACAATTGGTACAGATGTAATGTGTTTCCCAATAAGCTCGAAACCTTGTTATGGCTTCCTCCCAACTTTCGCCTGAAAAAACAGGACCATGCGAGATTCCCGATGATTTGAAATGTCGCTGCAGCTCTTTTTGGACAGCTTGTATACGAGAAGCTTCATCCACCCTTCTCTGTTGTTCCATTACACCCACATCCATATCTTCCAGGTAAGATGATGGAGTTGCGGGAAGGAGATACTGTGTTATCAGTTTATGAGTTTTTACTTCTAAATTATGGAATTCAAGACCAACATGTGGTCCCCTTACATTTCTTACCATTGCTTCCACATCCACCCGAGATTTTTTTTGGTCGTCCAAGGCAAAGGATATCCGTACGATATCGTCCTCATGTAGATGAGCGGTAATATTGGTTTTTAGTTTTAGTCCGGTAGCCGAAATATCTCTTATCTCAGTTTCACCCTTGACACCACTGTCCGGATAAACTTTTTCAAATCGGCCACTTAGGTTGACAGGTTTTCGATAGCTGCGCCTTTGCTCAAGCTGGATATGAAATATGTGTTTGCAAACGCAGGTAAGCTTAATTGGCTTGTTTTTCTTGAAACGAGAACCCTTAATCTGTTTCGCTTTGCTACATTGAGGACAGACAATAGTGCCCTCATTGTTCTTATTCAAGTATACGTTCTTCACGTTCACAGCGCACCCAGAAATAGATGGAGTTACTGAAGTCACTGAACGTACTTGTGAACTCCTACCCGTACCCCAAGATTGTGCAGATACTATGCCAACTGCCTGGAGCTGATTTCAGCAGATTACCACAAGCTATGGAAACTCGACAAATGAAATGGGGTGGGGCCAAATACATGGTGAATGGAATGATGGCAAAACAGGAGCCATGTTAGCCTCAAAACGGCATTGTTGTCTTTCCCCTTCACTCTGGCATGGACTCGATGAAATTCACTATGGTCGAGTTACTTGTTGCCTCAATCATCGCGTCGAGCTCTTCATCAGTCATGTGCCCGGATTTAAGATTGCCTGGGTCCAAGGTCCAGCGGCCTCGGTAGGTCTGGTTCTGCCAGTCGTAGACGTCAAGGTGGAGTATGTGAGACTTGACGACCTTGGTATGTAAACCGAGGAACTTCACCCTTGTGATGCGTCGAGCACTTCGCAACTGTGTGCTAATACGGATTAAGGTATCGACTTGCTCAGGATCGGATGCGCGAATCGAACGGTCCAGCTTGTACCAGGTTGGGTGGATTTGCGGAGGGATAGTTTCTGGTCCGAGTGGCATGAAGAGTGTATGCTCGGGTATTACTACCAGTACTTTGCCGGTGCGACGCGGGATCTCCCCTGCCGTTATCGCCACCCCGCGGGGGATTTCAAGCTCACGAGCCCCGAATTCCTGGAGTGTATCCGTGAAGTTTTTCGCATCTAAACGGGGCTCGAGGAAACGGAAGTAAACCAGACAACTTATCACTGGTAACAGGGTAAGAAAAACGAGATACTTTGGGGCTTTCCTCTTCTTCTTGATACCTCGAAGAGCTCGCTTTCTCCTTTTCACCTCATCTATCAAGTTCGCCCTCTCTAGAGCGTTGTTCTTTGCCATCTGTGGCAAGCTCAGGGCAGGCTGTCAGCTATCAGCGCTCAGCCGTCAGCCAAAAACTCCGTCAATTTCTCAATTTCTCAATCTGCAATCTGAACCCTATGCTTTCTAAAATCCGCAATCCCCAATCTGCAATCCCCAATCTGCAATCCCCAATCTGCAATCTACAATCTGTCCTCTGTCCTCTGTCCTCTGTCCTCTGCCTTCTGCCCTCTGCCCTCTGCCTTCTGCCCTCTGCCTTCTGACTTCTGCCTTCGTTGATTCCGCCTCCTACTTGAAAAGTAAATCAAGAACCCAGATTAACGCTAACACCGAAGTAACACCAAAGATGGAGGACTCGATAATGACACTATCTTTCAGGGGTCGGTACGTGTCCTCTACACTCCATCTCCAACCATTCCACCACCTCAGCCCCTTGTGCTCTTCAGCTTGCGTGTGGTAGTCAGGTAAGTCTTTGTTCTCCCTGTAATAGAAAATTCCGGTAACAAACCACCACCAGCAAACAAACCCCACTATCACCATGAGTCCTAAGCTCACTTCTGCCAGAAAGTGAGCCACTTTAACTATCATGTGCCACATAGGGATACCTCTTTCAGTCGTGAAAATCAGATCCCAGCTGTCCACCTATCTCTCGCGGACAGGACCCCCGGGGGTGGCATCTTGTAGTAACTCAAACATGCACTTACATAAAGCCTACCCCCCACTGCGATACTGCCTGAGGTCTTTAAAAGCACCCCATGGAACTCTGTTATATGCAGGAAATAGGCCAGAGTAGAGGGGGAGGTCACATCTTCAGCTATCATTAAACATTGTGATGATACATGACAAATGAAGATCTGACCTGAATTCCATCTGCGCACGCTTTTTGCAAAGATCATAGCTCAAGACGAGCTCATGAAGAGTGAGTTGTAAAAACTCCCTGATCAGAGATGCGGGCCACAAGAAAAAAATGCGAAGGTTACGTGTAGTTGCGGGGTTCCGTATCTAAAACACTACCTGGAGGATTTCTCCAATGAAAAAAAGTGAAATAACCCTCCTTCTCAATGCTCTGGTTGATCATGAAAAGGCTCTATCGAGGCTATATCTGAAATTCTCCGAACGATTTCAGCGTACGCGAGATCTTTGGGCCGACTTATCCAGAGATGAGGAAATCCACGCACGATGGCTTCAAAAGATGAAGAGTTTATATGAAAATGGAAACCTTGAGGCCAATCCAGAGAGAATCACAATGATGTCAGTAAGCACATCGATTCAGTATATTGAAGAGCAAATAAAAAAAGTTGATTCTGGCAAAATAACTGAGGCAAATGCCCTGGTCATTGCTTCCAACCTGGAGCGGGCAATGATAGATGAGAGGTATTTCCGACTGGTCACATCCGCTGACGCTCGCTTTGCCAAGATACATGAAAAACTGGAAAAGGCAACTGAGCTACATAAGACAAAGCTTCAAAATGCTCTCCAGCAAGAAGGGAGAGGCAACCAAGGTAGCGGTTGATTGCATTAGCTGTTCACCCGTGCTCTTACCTGCGTCTTAGAGAACGCCTAGATGGAGTTGTATTTTCCCTGTCACAGCGGCAGAGGCTGTCAATGTTACTCTTGGTTAAGAGGGGTTCAGTTTAGGGAAGCAGATCATAGGTCTTTCTGGGCACTAGCAAGAGTCAAACGGAGATTTGACCCAATTTCATCTGTCATCAAATGGGGGTTCCTATTAGTTGAGGTTTTCCCACCGGTCAGGCAACGTCCACATGCTCTGAAAGCCCTTGCGTAATCGCTGCAAGCCATCCTTGGACGATCAGGGGATCTTTCCCCTTCAGTGAACGAGTCAAGTGTTTTTTTAGCTGAGAGGGCAGGTTTGCCCTCGGATCTCTGAAGTATATCAGCGGTGCGTGCTCCTCGCCAGAGCCGTACTCTCCTGTGATTGGACTCACGGCGTACTCGCGCTTGTGCTTGGCAGCAATGGAATCGGTTCGCCGCCACTCCCGCACCGAGCGATCGTAACGCACCTGTGGAGCACTACCATAGGCTTTGATCAACTCGTAGATATGGGTGGCTTTGTTACGAACCAGCATGAGCTCGGTTACCAGTTGCTGCCGCTCATCATTGGTAAATTTACTCAGCTTTCCCTTCTCGATTTTTGCAGCTAGACGATCTGCATCTTCTTTGCTGGCAGGGAGACTAACTCCTTTGAGCTTCTTTGCTTTTGTATGGACCTCGAGCAGAAGTTTCCGCGACTTCTCGTCCAAAGCCTCTACAACCTTGGACTTTTGTAGAAGTTCCTCTACGGCAACGGTGGCGTCATCAGAAAGCTTTACCGACTCTTCGACGCCCATAGGATGGGAGCCTAACAACCGCATCACTAATCGGTAACAGTCGTTATCCT
>CAYFXH010000123.1:8415-13849 GCA_964346905.1 uncultured Desulfobacteraceae bacterium
AAGTATGTTCGGCTTGATGACATTCCAGCCAGTGCGTGCCCAGGGTGACACAATAACCATATTGATGGGAAGGTACTCGGCGTCAACAATGCGTGAAGTGAGGTCGTACATGAGTTGCTTGCGTTCTCCCTGGGCTATTTTCACTACAAAGAACTTTTGGATAACACCGCTCACCTGTTGCAGTTGAGCAACACGGGCCTCAAGGAAATAGGTGGCAATAATGGCATAATCAAAAAAGGTATCTACAAGTTTTCGGAGATGATATTGTTTCAGGCTCAACCGGGCCAATAGTTTGGTTTCGATGGATCCCAACTGTGCCCTGACAACTTCTTTTCTGAAAAACCTGAGGACCTGGTGGTTGAATTGCCTCGGCCTCGGAGCACGAACCTTTGATAACTCTCGTATGTATAACCCGAGAATATCACTAAACGATCTTTGAAGCTCGAGCTCTTGGTCAGCGGTCAGGTCCAGCCCCTGTGTTATCAGGGAAAGCAGAGCGTCGCCAATCTCGCCGAGCATTATCTCCTGCTTTATGAAGTCGGCAATGCGGGTCGGAAGTACATTACCTTCATCCCAGGGTAAGTATATCTCGCTGGACAGCACAGCTATAGGAGTAAAGCGTTTGTCCCCCAGCATCTGAGCAAATACCCCGGCTACGCCACTGTAACCTGGCACTGCCGTACCTTTCTGCCAATGTATGCGCTTACCTGCATCAAAGATTATTACGCCGGTTACATTTCTTGCCGCCCGCTCTGCAGCAATGATCGACTTGATGCAGTCCACCCGGCCTTCACCCGCGCGGAGGTAGAAGTTTTTGAGACTGCTATATAAACCCACGATGGTAATCGCCAGGCCGTCCCTCACTTTCTCGGAGAGCTCAGAGATTGATGAAGCCTCATCCGGCAACCTAAGCAAAGCTTGGCCATCAAAGGTGTCTGTAAAACCCTTGGCCTCCAACCTGCGCATTATGTCAGGAAGGTAGATCTGTTGCTTCAACTCCTCTTTGATTTTTTTGAGCCGCAGACGAAGATCCCGAAATTGTTTCAATCTCTCTCGTTGCTCAGCTGCCGTCATCTCTTCAATTGCATTTCCCACAAGGTCCTCATCCGACCAATTGTTTACTATTTGAATGACAGTGATGAGGGCAAGCTCGTTGAAGTTAAGATTACCCCCGGTTTCCCAGGCCTCGAAACGCTTTTCCAACAACACATCCCGGTTTTTTTGTCCTGCGTACATTCTGAGAACATCCCGGCCCACGGCAACACGCTCTTCCATCGAAATGGTAGCAAACCACTCCCTGAGTCTGTCGCTGCCCACTAGTTCTATGAATTCGTGGAGAAGCCCTTTGTATTCTTCAAGAAGGTCTCGTATGTCCTGTTCTCTGTCGGAGTATGCGAAAGGCACTCCGAACTCTGCAAAAGGCGCGACAAAACCGTAGGCGATTAGATCGGCAGCGGGCAAGGTGTACACCAACTGCAACCCCAGTTTCTCGAAGCGGTGACGGTACGCAGCTGCTGTGCCCGAAAAACCAATGAGTCCCCGGAGGCTGCCATCCCGGAGCCATTCTGTAAGAAGACGGGCAACATCGGCCGAGACGCTGCGAAGGTCTTCAACCATCTTGTGGACTTCATCCAAGATGACATATTGGATACCACTTCCCTGGAGAAACATCTCAATTGAATTCTGATCAAATCCCCCCTTTCCTATGGCGGAACCTGCTTGGGCAAGGGCGGTGTAGGTCATTATAAGTACAGCAGGTGATGTCCCCATGGCTCTGCGCTCCGCTTCAAGGGCAATGGGCGTTCCCGTGAATATCATGTCCGCAGCCAGGCGTAATCCGATCGGTTTATAACAAAGCTCTCCGAGCCATTGTTGTTGATAGTTTACTGTCGGAACAAGTATGAGGATGGACTCTCCAGGGGACATTGCCTGTAACCAGTCCTGAATACACATCATTCCGATCATGGTCTTGCCGCTACCTGTGGGCGCCTCGATAACCTGCCCCTTGTAACCATAGCCTCGGAAGATAACGTAGGTCTCATGTTGGTAAGGGCGTGGGTACACCGAGCCAATCAAGTCCGCATGGTGCTTCAGGCCGAGCCCAGGTGCAATGGTAGGAGTTCTACTCAACTCTTTAGAGGCAGCAACAAACAGATCAGCCGTCTCTGGACTGAACCCGGTTAAGTCTGTGAAGAAACCTTGGAAGGCCTGTCTTCTGCTGGCAATTTCAAGCAAACCCTGAAAATCGCTCCGTTCAAAATCATGATAGAGTTTACTACCAAGGAGAGCTTGGAGGCTGGCCCGATCAAGATTTATAGCACTGTATGGCCGCTTCGTGCGGGTAAAACCATCCGTTTTTCTCTGGATGTGGCCCTTGGCAACAAGATTGTCAATGTGCTTTTCGATTACATTACTTTTTACGCTCGCCAGCAAGTGCAGTTCGTTTACACCTTGAGTAATAGTGTCAAGGTCCAGCGGTGTCGTAGCTCCCTGAAGAACCTCCACGATCAAATCCTCGAAAAGTCTCTTTCGCATATCTCTGTCAAGGCTAAGGACGAGCGGAACGCTTGTGGGGGCGATTTCGTGCATGTGGTGGAGTGGCTGATGGAGAGAAATCAGGTTGTGCAAGGCCGCATTGAGCAGCGGCTCACGACGATCTGATAGGGCGTGGCGTAATATAGCCATGGTACGACCGTAGTAACGAGCCAACAAGTAAAAACGGGCGCGCATCGAAGCAATGTCACCGCTTTGCTGGGCTTTCTCGAAATCCCGGTGTATTGCCTCGGCTAGACCTTGTGCACGCCAATACTTTGTGGGTGGAGTTCCCGACACCGGGGCTTCGGTACCCAATGTAGAGGAAAGTTCCATCATGGGGGAGGTCTCTACATCTAACGTCGGTTCTAACCTTTCGTCTTCCAGTTCTTCATATTTCATAGGTCATCACCCTCCGGTTGTATTCACCAAACAAAGCCGTACAGAGAAATACCTTCGAGTGTTTTATGAGGTGCCAAGGTTAAAGCACATTGAGGGAATTTAATCATCTTGGGTCCCGACTGAAATTTTTCCATTCCTGATCAAGGCCACTTTGATTCGTTCTATCAACTCCCGAGGGCTGAAGGGTTTGATGATATAATCATCAGCACGCCCGGCCAACCCCTTCATCACATCTGCCTCCTCTCCCTTTGCCGTCAATAAAATAGCAATGGGCGCCTTGTCGCCCAGACTTTCCTTGACCTCAGCAACAACCTGGTATCCATCCTTTTTCGGCATCATCACATCTACAACAATGACATCGGGCTTCTCAGCCAATGCTTTTTCTATGCCTTCCTCTCCATCTCGGGCAGTTGAAACCTCGAAACCGGCTTTACTCAGTTTTATTCGGACCAATCTTAGAATATCGTCTTCGTCGTCAATTGTTAGGACACGAATCGCCATAATACGCTCCTTTGCATGATAGAATAATTAATTAAGGGTCTAAATTAATAAGAGTCTAAGTTAATTAAGGGCCTAAGTTAATTAAAGGCTTAGACTAATTAAGAGACTTTTTTTTAACATTTTGAGTGACACAGAGTACATATTTTGGTTTCGATGATTGAATCGGAATTTGCATACTTTCAGGCGTAGATAGAAGATCAATTTAGTGATTCCGTTGCACTTACCTAACCTGCTTTTTGCAAAAGACCAAAAATATTGTTCCATCTATCCTAAGAGTGAGAGTATAGTAAAGCCTGCTAGTGCTGTCAAATGACACAGTTGTTATGGTACTTTGACACACCAGCTTTCCTCCCCGAAGATCTGGCCAATCTTGCCTTTTTCAGTGCTGTTTTGTAAGCTAAGTACATCATTTGGTTACTTTTCCCCGTTGGTTGTTTCGTTTCTGTAGACTTCTCGTGCTCTGGTAGGATACTCAGTTCATTAGAAAGCGCATAGGGACAAAGGAGACGCCACAGGAGAAGGGCAAATAGTGCTCGAAATGTTATTGGAGACAGGTTACTTTCAAAAGCGGTTATTAAAATCAGACATCTTGTCAAAGCCGTTTTCGGCTGTTCTTTAGTGGAGTTCAGCGCTACATTTGGAGCATTTGCGCATATAGCGCTACGAAAACCGCAGCGATGGGAGCGTAACAATGAAATCGCAGCAGAGCTCACTTAACTCACGTCAGTTGGCCAAAATTTCAGGTCTTGCCGCCGCCTATTTTATCACCGGTAAAATCTCGCTGTTACTGGCGATATCTCCGGGATACGCAACACCTGTGTGGCTGGCATCGGGAATCGCCCTGGGTGCGATGCTGTTGTTCGGTTATGGAGTCTGGCCTGGAGTCTTATTGGGATCATTTTTGGTCAATGTCTGGACATCTTTTGATACGACAACAACCGTTGCGATGGTCAAGTCCATATCGCTGCCAACCTTGATTGGCGTAGGAGCCACTTTGCAAGCGCTCCTTGGAACTTTTCTGATACGCCGCTTCGTTGGCTTCCCCAATCCGCTGGGTCGGTTAGGCGATATCGCCAAGATAATGGTGCTGGGCGGACCAGTGAGTTGCCTGGTCAGCGGTGGTATCGGGGTGGCGAGCCTGTTGTCGTTCGGTGGTATTGAGTGGGGCGACTCTGTGCTCTACTTGGGTACCTGGTGGCTGGGGGAGACCCTTGGTGTACTTGTCATCATGCCATTGATATTGGCCTGGGGCCTGGAGTTGCCTCAATCACAGCTGCGCTTCAGGCTCTCGGTGGCGTTGCCGGTGTTTATTGTGGGTCTGCTGAATGTAGGGTTATTTCTCAATGTGCGTGCAGGACAATGGAAGCGCACACGACTGGTATTTGAGCGACGAGTCGACCACTTGGCCCAAGCCTTGATGACAAACCTTGAGTCCTACGTTTCAGTTCTCTATTCAATAGAACGGTTATTCGAAGCCAGTCAAGAGGTGGATCGGGGCGAGTTTCACCGATTTGTTAAACGTTCGTTGTTGAGGCATTCTGGCATTCAGGCACTGGAATGGATTCCCCGGGTGTCGGTGGCACAGCGGACCGACTACGAGGTGGGGGCACGGCAAGATGGCTACCCGACCTTTCACATTACAGAACTGAATCTCCGGGGGCAAATACAGCCAGCCTCTCAGAGAACCGAATATTTTCCCGTCTACTACGTGGAACCCTATGAGGGGAATGAAAGGGCTTTGGGGTTTGACCTGGCTTCTCATCCCGCTCGCCGTGAAGCGTTAACAAGAGCGCGCGATACAGGTGAAGCAACTGCCACCTCGCGAATCACGCTGGTGCAGGATAGCGGGCGCCAATTTGGCGTGCTCATCTTCGTTCCGATCTACAGTAAGGGGCTGCTTCACGAAACTGTGGAACACCGAAGAAAGAACCTGCTCGGTTACGCGCTGGGAGTCTTCAGAATTGGAGACATGGTGGAGGCAGTGATGAAACCGTTCGAT
>CAYFXH010000124.1:0-13473 GCA_964346905.1 uncultured Desulfobacteraceae bacterium
CCTCTCTCCCCGCCGTCCAAATACCGACGACACAGGCTAAGGCTATCATGACACCATACCAGCGAATAGTAACGGGTCCGAGTTGTATCAGAACTGGATGCATCTTAGCTCGTTTCGTGTATATTAAATTTAATGGGCAGTTTAAAGTCTTGCCCAGGACTCGAATTAGTGCCCATCGCCACAGTGGGCGACTCTAGGCACCATAAAACGCTTCACCGCCACCACCTCCTTTCCATTAAAACCTAGAAAACAAAGCTCGCAGATATCCAGTCGATATCTGGAGTTATCTTGATAGTCGGAACTGAATCTTTCATCATAGAATAAAAATTATGGCCTAAGTTTTCGGATAACTCAGAAGGAAATAGTTGCTCCATTTATGGGCAGAGTTTTAAGAACCATGTGATGGACCGTCATAGGTAAATTCTTTCTTTGCCTTTGTTAGAATTTCAGGGTGGAGTATTCTCAGATATATGTAAGTTGAACCGACAACAATTACTTGCCCAAGGAAGAGAGACAGAATCTCATTCAATCCCAACTCAATCAAAAATAGTGTCATCGCAAATCCGAGAAACAACAGAGAAACCACTATTCCTCTAATGATAGAGTGCGTACCTACCAACACGATGATACCCGAGAATATGGATAGACCCGAAAAAAGCAATATCATCGTCCAATCCATAACCCCATTCCTTACTTGAGGACTAGGGCAGTTTAGCGTCCTTGCCCAGGACAGGAGGAAGCACCCCTGACTAGAATGAGGTGCTCGGGGAATCATGAAATGTTTCATAAACTTCATCCACTTTGCATCAACCTAGTGTTCATCCGAAAAGGGTATTTCCGGATAGAAACTGGCTAGGCCGACTGAAACTCAACCTCGTGGCAAGACGGTCCGGCCTCCGCTGGAAACCTTTTGGCGGCATTCAGCACAAAAATAGTAGCGGCTGCCCTTATGGGTGGAGACAAAATTGGTGGAGGCTGGGCTGACCTCCATGCCGCAGACAGGGTCTAACGCTATTCTCTGCGGGTAAACTGCCATCATGGTGTCCTTGATGTGCCGACTTTACTTAATCCCTGGCAGCGGGACATAGCTTCCAGGGAAAGTAAGTGGTTTGATTTTCTTAAACGGTGGATTGCTGCCTAGTACCAATGACCGGGGCCATATCCGTACCCGGCACCATAGCCCATCATATAGCCCATCATATGCCGGCCGTAACCTCTAGAGTATCTACGACCATAGCCGCTGTTTGGAGTAATCTTGCGAGCCTCCAGCTCAAAATCGATACTCTGTCGGTCCATCTTGGCACGGAGATCAGTAACCTCTTTTTGCAGGGCTCTGACTTTCTTACCATCAAGGTCGGGTGAATTCAGCAGGATCCTGAGTTCCTCTGATTTGGCCCAAATTTGGTCTCTGAGCTTAGCGGTATCGCGGTGGAAGTTCTTCTCTAGCCTGTACAACTCTGCATTCTGGCTCTCGGTCAGGTTGTCATACGGTCCGCTATCCTGCCAGCAATCGCCAGGACCAGGTGACCAGCCGCCCCAGCCCCCATGGTAAGCAAGGACTGGAGCCGCCAAGACCCCCAGCAGAAACAGGATGCCCAAAGTAGTTGCCAATTTCTTCATTTTCCTTACCCTCCTATTGTCTTAGTTCAGCATTGCTTCCTTTTGCCTCTGATGGCAATGTCCGTGCCAAAAGGCCGTCAGTTACCTAACCTCATGATTTTACCTATATTTCGAGATTAACTCTTTCAGACTCACCTCTGCTCAGTAATAAGCGGACCTCCAGGTGGATACTTTATATCCACAATTAGGGCTCGTGAGGTATGCAGGTGCGCAAAAACTATGCACCAACAATAGGGATAGCAGGGCCACAAACAAGAGGATTACTGCATTTGGGGTTATCCAATTCTCTCTTGTCACATTTCATCCCCCCGTCCCCCGGTTGGGGAAGAGGCTCGGGGTAAGGGGCATTCCCGGCGCGCTCTCACCCTCAACCCTAGCCCTCTCCCCTCGGGTGAAGAGGGAACAATTCTGACAAGCTTTGAACTGGTCTGGAAATTGCTGTAAATATGCTTTGAACCAGAAAACCGGAGAGTTGCCTCCAGTTTATCGGTGTACTGGCTCATCTGATCAAGAAAGGGGGTAGAGTCAATGGGTTTCCTAAAGTGGAAAACGGTTGGTGTTTCTCTGGGTTTACTCTTGGCCATCAGCTATATATTATGCGTTGCTTACGACCTGATTTTTCCTGGCCAAAGAATGTATCTAGCATGGATTCGGCTCCTTCCTGGCTTTAAATGGATTACCTGGGGGAGTTTTTTTCTAGGGCTAGTGGAGAGCTTTCTCTATGGTGTCTACTTTTCTCTTGTGTTTGTGCCCATCTACAATTTCTTTAAAAGCAAATTTGAAGTGGCGGCTTAGAGAAGAAGAGTAGGTTGATGAGCAAAAAGTAGTAGGAGATCCTGGCCTTTTATGAGCCGGACTGAGCACTAAAGGAAGTTAATTGCATAAAATATATATCAGGTGAATATTAGGAAAAGTTGCTTACATTAAAGACATGTTACCTCAAGAAGAATATGATGTGATCATCGTGGGATCAAGTTTCGCAGGGCTGTCTGTAGCTTCGCGGTTGAGGGGAAAAGTCCTGTTGATAGATAAATTTGACATAGGTACTTTTCAAATATCAGCCTGCGGTGTGCCTTATGATGTAATTAAAGAGATAGAATGTGACGAAGCCGTCCTTCAAATCTGTGATACAATCTCGTTGCATGTTAATAGAGAAAGATTTGACATTCATTTGGATAGACCTTATTGCACATTCGATTTTTCAGAGTTCTGTCACATTTTAAACTCCAAGAATAATGCTGATTTCTTGAAGGCAGAGTTTATAGGAATTGAGAAAGAAAGGGATTTTCATACTGTCAATACATCAGAAGGGGCCTTTTCATCTAGGATTGTTGTTGACGCCACTGGGTGGAAAGCATCTGTTGCAGAAAAATTGAGCCCGCAGTACGTCAACAGAGATATGTTGAGCTTTGGTATAGAGACAGAAGTGCCTTACCAATGCGAAAATCTTCATTTTTTCTATGACCCTGATTTTATTCAAGATGGCGCGAGTTGGATATTCCCCTGTGGCGAGTTTTCCAGAGTTGGTGTTGCGAGTTATACGGGCGTGAAAAACCTCATAGGGAAATTAGATTCTTTTCTTGAAAGGCTTAATCTAAAACGCGAGCAAGTGCATGGGGGATGCTTCTGTTACTGTCTTAAGAAACCAGTAGTAGGGGATGTATTTGTAGTAGGATGCGCTCAGGGTCAGACTCTACCGCTCACAGGAGAAGGTATCAGGCGCTGTATAAGTTGCGGAACAAGATGTGGGGAAATTCTCCAACAGATATTGGATGGAAAAATAGATTTAAAAGAAGGTCAAAATGAATACTCTAAATTTGCTTTTAAAAAAAAGAGAGGATATTCTTTTTTATTAAAAGCTCAGGTTAGATTTCTAGAGATGTCGGAAGCAAATCTAAAAATGATTGCAAGAATTCTTTCAAATAGACTGATGTCTAAGTTTTTCGAGAGAGCATATCGCAATATCTAGAAACATAGCCTTATTTATACTAATCGTTCGTGCCAAGTACCTGAATATTAGAAGAGAGGCAAAAAGGATTCGATTCTCGCACCCAAAGAGTTCTTGTAACAAAAAAGGTCTAACGTTTATCAGCCCAAGAAATCATCCCTACCACGTCGAAACTCCAAGTATTTCTTCTCGTTATTTTAAATTTATGCCTGCCAACTTCGGAACGATAAATAAGGCGGAAGCATGACAGCCAACAACACGAGAGTGAAACTCCACCGCGCTCGGACAGCCCTACGCAAACAGCTGGAATTAAGCTGCGGCAGTTGCGCTGAACATGCATGCCTCGACTGCACCTGCCAGCACCCCGCCTGAGCTCCAAAGCCCTGCCCAGTGTAATGCCCACCGATGTCATCCGTCTACCCAAGCAAAACGCCACACGGTTTGATTTGCCAAAACCGTTTCAGAACGAGGAGTGAAGATGCAATATTGGTTTTATATGACAGGACCAAGCGGGGCAGCATTGCTCTCTGCCCAGCAGTCGGAGCATTAATCACCTGAAGTTATATTGGCTACCTTTGCCGCGGGCCAACAAAATCACTGCTATGTTATATTTCCGGGTACAAAGTATGCATGTGGACAAAGGGAATTCACCCTAAGCCCGGCAGAGCAAAAAAACCCGAGCCACGCGAGGATCCATGGTGGGCCATGGGTGTATAATTGACAGTAGTTCGATGAACGAGCAAGCTGAGCAATAGTTGCCCCTCAGCAGTTCCGAAACCAGGATAAGAAAATCATGAGCAAAAAGTTGAAAGTGGGGCTGGTGTTTATGGGCGCAGGGATCCTGGCTGCGTTCCTATGGATTGGTCTGCGACCTACGCCGTCTGCACCGGGTATCCTTGAGGTCAATGGGCGGGTCGAAGGGGACCAAGCCGCCGTCGGGCCGAAAGTGGGAGGAAAGATCGTTCGCTTGACCGTCCGCGAGGGGAACCGGCTCGAATCCGGGGAGATCATTGCCGAGTTGGCCTCCGACCAAGTGCAGGCCCAACTAGAGCAGGCTGAGCACGTCCTGCATACTGCCCGGGAGCAGCTGGCTGAGACACAGGCACGGGTAATCTCACTGCAACGCCAACTTGAAGGGGCAAAGGTTGCTGTCAGGCTGGCCAAACTGGAGTCCCAGGCGAGCATAGGCGAGGCGGAGGCGGCCCTTGGAGCGGCACGAGCGCTGCTGCGCCAGACCGAGGCTGGGCTGGAAAAGGCTGCGAAAGATTACGCCCGTTACCGGAAACTCTTCGCTAAGGAAGCTATCGCCGGTCAGCGGTTGGACGAGGCCAAGGCCGCGGAAGAAGCGGCCCGGGCTGAAGTGGAAGCGGCCCGAAAGCGGGTTAGCCAGGCAGATGCGAATCTGAAAAAGGCCCAGGTCTCCCAGGTGACTGTAGAATTTCGGCAGAAGGAGGTCGAGACCGCAGAGGGGCGGTTAAAGGAGGCTCGGGCGGCCGTGGCTACAGCCCGGGCCCGGATCCAGTCCGCTGAGGCCAGCCGGATGCTTGCTCATGCCAACCTGAATGACACTCGCGTGGGCGCTCCCTTTACCGGCACTGTACTTAAGAAACTTGTGGAGGTGGGAGAGGTGGTGGCAAGGGGTACCCCGCTGATCACCCTGGTGGATCTATCGAAGCTCCATGCGAAGGTCTACGTGCCAGAGGGGCGCATTGGCAAGGTCAAGCTGGGTGACCAGGCCAGGGTTTATACCGATGCATTTCCCAACCGGTACTTCAAAGCCACGGTTTCCGCAGTTTCCCAGCAGGCGGAATTTACCCCCAGAGACATCCACATGAAGGATGAGCGAGTCAAACAGGTCTTCGCTGTCAGGCTCGCCATTCAAAACCCCCAAGGGATTCTTAAGCCTGGCATGCCCGTGGACGCACGTATCCGCTGGAACTCTCGGGCTCCCTGGGGAGACGGGATGGATTAGTGCATGCCCCAGGTGATTACGGCCAGGAGCCTGACGAAGCGCTTCCGGGAAACAACGGCTGTTGAGGCGGTTGACCTGGACGTTGGGTCGGGAGAGATCTTCGGCCTCATTGGTCCTAATGGGGCCGGCAAGACCACGCTCATCCAGCTTCTGGCTGCCCTCCTCGATCCGACCTCCGGTGGCGCGGCAGTGCTGGGCTGCGACGTCGTTCAGGATGCTGAGTCTCTTCGCCAGCGGATCGGCTACGTCTCACAAGAGTTCACCCTCTATGGCACCCTGACGGTGGAGGAAAATCTTGATTTCTTCGCTGACCTTTACCGCGTGCCACTCGCGAAGAGAGAGGAGCGCAAGGAGGAGTTGCTAGCCTGGAGTCGGCTAACCCCCTTCCGCACCCGGTGGGCCGGAAGACTTTCTGGAGGAATGCAGAAAAAACTCCACTTATGCTGCACTCTCATCCACGAACCCGAAGTCCTATTGCTGGACGAGCCCACGACCGGAGTGGATCCGGTTTCCCGCAGGGAACTGTGGGAGATCCTGTACGACCTAGTGGGGCGCGGCCTGACCCTAGTCGTGGCTACACCTTATATGGACGAGGCAGAACGTTGCCACCGGGTGGTTCTCATGCATCAGGGAAGGATCCTCAGCTGTGACAGCCCAGAGGCTTTAAGGCTCCACGTCGACGAGGAAGCATGGGAGTTGAGGACTCGGGCCCTCCCGCAGGTCCAAGAACTTCTCCAAAGTAGTGAGCTCCCGCTGCAGTTACATCGCGTCGGAGACCGTCTCCAGATCTTAGCAGCCCAGGGGGTCGATGTGGCTGCCGAAGTCCAACGTCTCTCGGAAGGCGGGGAAGTCGATGACCTGCGGTTGCGGCGTGTTTCTCTGACCATGGAGGACGTCTTCGTCACCGTCGTCACCCAGGCTCCGGTCGAGGAAAGCCCGTCGCAGCAGCTCGCCGAACCCTCCATCCGACCGGAGGAGATGAGCGCCGATGGGGTCGTGGTCCGCTTGGACGGACTTACCAAAGCATTCGGGGACTTTGTCGCTGTGAACAATGTGTCTCTGTCGGTAAACCAGGGCGAGGTGTTCGGGTTCCTTGGGCCCAATGGATCTGGCAAGACGACGACAATCCGGATGCTCTGCGGCCTGCTCGCTCCGTCAGCGGGGCGGGGGGAGGTGCTGGGCCATGATGTTCTCCGCGGAGGCCGCCAAATCAAGTCCCGGATCGGGTACATGTCGCAACGCTTCTCCCTTTACAACGACCTGACGGTTGAGGAGAATCTCGCCTTCTTTGGTGGAGCCTATGGCCTCTCTCCCCAACGGTTGGCCGAACGCATGGCTTTGGTTTTGGAGATGGCCGGGCTCAAGGGGGAGAAGCGGAGGTTGGTCCGGGAGCTCTCTGGAGGTGTCAAACAGCGCTTGGCCCTGGGATGCGCCGTCCTCCATGAGCCAGAGATCCTGTTTCTGGACGAGCCCACGGCGGGGGTTGATCCCTTATCGCGGCGCGAGTTCTGGGATCTGATCAGCGCCCTGGCCCAGGCAGGAGTCACGGTGTTCGTGACCACCCACTACATGGATGAGGCAGAGAACTGCCACCGCCTTGGGTTTATATACGAGGGGCGGCTGATAGCGGTGGGAAGCCCCCAGGGCCTAAAAGATGGCATGAAAGCCGGGGTAATGCTGGAGGTGGAGTGTCGTAAACCTTTCATCGCTCTCCGCCTTTTACGCTCACATCCCGCGCTCTCCCATGCGAACCTATTAGGTCGTCGACTCCACGTTTTAGTGGATGATGCCGTTGTGGCTGAACCTATGATTAGAGAGACCCTAAAGGAGGGAGGTATCGTGGTGGAGCACTTGGAACAGATCCCCTTCTCCCTGGAAGATCTATTCGTGATTTTCGTTGATATGGAAGAGCAGAGACGGAGGGAGTCTGGTGTTTAGCCCACTACGTCTCATGGCCGTAGCGGAGAAAGAGGCAAGGGAAATCTTGAGGGACCCTATAACGCTAGGTGTTGCCATCCTTCTGCCGCTCGTCATGATGTTCCTTTTTAGCTATGCCATCACCCTCGACGTCAAGCAGATCGCTATGGCCGTGGTAGACGAAGACGGTAGTCCAGAGAGCCGCGAGTACGTGGCAAGCTTCATACAATCCGGCTATTTCCGTCTCCAGGCAACACTCCAGAACACGAAAGAGGTGGAGAAGTTTCTCGACCGGGGGGACGTGCGAGTGGTTTTAATCATTCCAGCCGATTTTTCCCGAAAGCTGGGCCAAGGCCTTCCAGCCGATGTCCAGACCTTGCTGGACGGCTCTTTTTCCAACACGGCCCTCATCGTCCTCAACTACGTAGACGTCATTACCCAGACCTATGGTTTCCACCTGCAGAAACGTGCCCTGGCGGCCCGTGTCGGTGGACTCCCCCTGCTCTCTCCTGCCATCCGGGTCGAGCCTCGGGTTCGATATAACCCTGCCCTCCGCAGTGAGAACTACGTGATCCCCGGACTGTTTGCGGTCATCTTGATGGCCTTCCCGCCGCTATTGACTGCCCTGGCCGTGGTGCGGGAGCGGGAGCGGGGGTCGATCCAGCAGATCTACACCTCGCCGATCCTGGTCTGGGAGTTCTACTGGGGAAAGCTGATCCCCTATGCCATCATCGCTTTCACCGAGATGATTCTTCTACTGGCGGTCGCCGTTCTGTGGTTTCATGTGCCGGTTCGGGGGAGTGTTCCCCTGCTCCTCGGTCTCTCACTGCTCTATGTCCTCTCTACTTTGGGGATTGGCCTGGTGGTGTCCACCTGGACCAGGAGCCAGGTGGTGGCTTTGCTCCTGGCCATCGTCCTCACCTTTATGCCTGCGTTTCTTTTCTCCGGCTTCATGTTTGCCATCGAGGGTATGCCACAGTTCTTCCGGGGGTACACCTATTTTTTCCCAGCCCGCTACTTCGTGGAGATCTCGCGGGGAATTGTCTTGAAAGGAGTCGGCATCGTTTCACTATGGCTGAACGTGGTTATCCTCCTCGTTTATGCATTGGGACTGTTTTGGTTGGCTTCCTTGCGCTTTCGAAAAAAAATTGGTTGAGCTATGGGTCCTTTAACAGCGCTGATCAAGAAGGAATTTATCCAGTTTTTTAGGAGCAAGCCGCTGGTCATTTTGGTCATCTGGACGATTGCGGTGGAGATCGCTATTTGCGCCTACGCCATTACCTACGACGTGACCCATATCCCGGTCGTAGTCCAAGACCTGGATGCCTCTGCGTTGAGCCGAGAACTCGTAGGTCGCTTCAGCCAGACACCGTATTTTGAAGTGCGCTATCAGACCATGGACCAGAAAGAGCTGGACCGTCTCCTCGAAAGCGGTCGGGCCACTCTGGGTCTTGTTATACCCCCGGACTTTTCCCACCAGATCGGCCAGTCTCTGCCAGCCTCAGTCCAGGTGCTCTTGGACGGCTCCAACTCCAACTCGGCACTTATCGCCCTCGGCTATTCCAATCACCTCATCCGGCGGTATTCACGAGATCTGGAGCTACAATTGGTCCGCCGCATGGTTGGGGATCCGGGACCGGTGCCGAGCCTCCGGAATCAGCCTCGGGCCTGGTACAACCCCGATCTCATGAGCGTACATTTCGTCGTGGTTTCGATGCTGGTTTTGGGGGTGATGATGATCGCCATTCTTCATCCGGCAGCAGCTCTGGCCTGGGAGAAGGAAGCTGGGACAATCGAACAGCTGTTGGTCATGCCGTTTCGGAAGTGGGAGCTGATGCTGGCCAAAGTGGTTCCAACCTTCGTCGTCAGTCTTGCTTCGTTGGCATTGGCCCTATGGGTGCCCTGGTGGTTTGGGGTGCCGATTCGGGGGAGTCTCCCCTTGTTCTTCGCACTCTCGGCCATCTTCCTTTTCAGCAGCCTGGGCCTGGGGCTCCTTTTCGGCAGTATAGCCAAAAACCTCCAGCAGGCTCTTCTCCTGGGGTTCTTTGCGATCTTTCCCATTTTTGTCATCTCCGGGACCATGGTCCCGGTGGAAAGTATGCCCCGGCCTATCCAGCTCCTGTCGTATCTGAGCCCCCTGCGCTACTACCTGGAGATCGGGCTCGGGGTCTTTTTGAAAGGAGTGGGGATGGAAGTACTCTGGCCCCAGGCCTTGGCCATGGGAATCCTCAGTTTTGGCATCTTTGCTCTTGGCCTCTGGAGATTCGAGCGGCAGATCGGGTGACTGGCACGAGATAGGAATACCGAGGTCGAATGGGCCGGGGAAATTGGGGCATATTGTCCGAATGAAAGGATAAAGAGAAGGGATCGCCTGTTTTTCATCTACCAGATCATCCAAGAGCTAGCGAATACGAAAATGAAGGAATAGAGAAGGACTGAAAGCATCCGCACGTCTTTGGGCGGAGCTTTGGGGTAAATCCTCTGTTGTCCGGCATATCCGCAATAACGCTGCACAGTTGAATGGGCCATTCCAGCGCAGATACAACGCTCATCTACCCCGAGGTTCTTTTGCAGGATACAAATAGCTACCTGGAGAAGATAAGGTTTGATGGGCTATCTTATTTTCAACCCAGCAACCATTCCCCAAATACTATGATCATACCCTATGTGAATCAACAACATCAGGCATACGTATGCGGTCAGACCGACCAAGGCGACGAGGATGCTTATCCAGACATAAAGGCCGGTGAGCGTTACATATTGCTCAAGAGAAGACGGGAGTGTTTCTTGATTCTGCCTTATTGATCCTTCTTGTCTTTTTCCCGCGTCAGAGAGGCGTAGATGTACATAAGGCCGGCCAGAGCCGAAGCGCCCATAAACCCCGCAGCGCTGATCCTGATCTTGTCCAGATCTTGATTGACCACCTTCTCGGGCACGGTGAGGACACCCATATCCTGGGGTCTGGCGGGTAGGATTGTCAGGATATCAGTTCCTCCCGCCTCCCGGAGTCCCATAATATAACTCGGTATTTTCCGTCGGTGGACCCGGCGCTTGGCCTCCTTTATTACCTCGTGCTTCAAGTCGAAGTAAAGTGCCTCGACCGGACAGGCGGTTACACAGGCAGGTTTCATGTAGTTGAGCAAGGGTATTTTATCGTAGCAGAGGGTGCATTTTCTGGCGACCCTTTTTTCAAAATCAAACCGGGGAACCTTGAAAGGGCAGCTTTGATAGCAGTACATGCAGCCGATGCACCTTGACTCATTGATGACAACAGGCCCATAGGGCAGCTTTGTAATGGCACTGACAGGACAAGCCCCAACACAGGCCGGCTCCATACAGTGCATGCAAGCCCAGTGGAGATATTTTTTCCGCTCGCGGTTCTTGGAGTCAGCTAGGAGATTGACCACAATCCAGTTGTGAGCGGAGAGATCCAAATCACGGTCAGTGACGAGTTCATCCCTCTCCACCCTTAACCCGTTCCACCGCTTACAGGCGGACATACACCTCTTTCAGCCGATACATGTTATCGCATCCACTAGTTTTCCGTACTGTTGCGTCTCCGCGTGGACAAGGCTGGCAGACCCCAAGGCCGCGTAAACCGGGGCGGTTGCCAAGAGCTCTAAAAAGTGAATTAAAAAACGTCGTCTGCCTATTTTTTTTGCCATCGTATTCACCGGTCCTTACTTTGTTGATTCCTTTCGGCTGCCCGACATTCCCACAGGCGAAAATGAATATTAAAGGACCCGGGCATGTCAGGCTTTTTGGCCGCTTTCAGAAAGCCTACCAGAACATCAGCGAGGGTCTCCCTGTGATGATGGTTGCTGCTGCTTCCACCGGGCTGCCCAGGGTGCAATTCACCTCTTCTTCGGTGCGGCCAGGAGCCCGTAAACATGGCTTCTTTGCCCAGCCGGAACCATCCTCTCCATGTTATCCACTTTGCCCACTTAGATCAGGAACCCCTTATGCCTTGCTAACCCTGACCACCGTGTCCATCCACCTCTGCTGACCGTTAATCGGGTCCGGAGTGTTGGGGATGGCCCAGTTCGGATGCACACCATAGGTCTTCCAAGTTTTGAGCTTGACGTCCGGATCGACATCTCCATACTTTCGCAAGGATCCCTCATACCACTTGCTTGTAGGCTTCCACCAGTTGAGCTTGAGGGCGAGATCATCATCGATGGCCATTGGGGCCTTTTTGCCCGAAGCGTACCGGCCATACTCCCAGTGCCCAAGGTGATGCGAGATGGCCACAGTGCCGGGCACCACAGCCTCAGTCACGTTGGCGGTGGTGGTAATCTCAGCGACAGCCGATTTGACTTTGATCTTGTCTCCGTCCTTAATGCCCAGCCCCTCAGCCGTCACAGGGTTAATCATTGCCGGGTTCTCGTGATAGATCTCGGTCAGCCACTTGCAGTTGGCCGTGCGGGAGTGGGTCTGCACCGGGACCTTGTAGGTGGTCAGAATAAGCTCGTCCGGACCAATCTTCTTATGCTCGGGAATGGGCACGTAGGTGGGCAGGGCCGGGAAGTTCTGGATCTCCAGCAGCTCAGAATAGACCTCAAAGTATCCGGACTTGTTGAGCTTATCCGGTTTGAACCCTGCGTAGACCTTGCCGCCTATCTCCTGACCCACGTATCCTTTGTAAGCGTTCTTGGACTTGGTGTAGCCCTTCTTTTTGGCCTCGGCCTCGCTCTTGGCTTTGGCCTTTTTCCAGTTCCAGTAAACCCCGGTGGCTTTATCAAGGATAACGCTCTCTTTTTTGAGATCTTCTGCTTTAACCTCCTTCTTGTACTCGTAGTACTTGGGTTTAGCCTTGGCATCGTGCCAGACACCGTGTTTTTTCATATAGTCGAACCCACCGGCCTCTTTAATGCCAGGCGTTTTCTCGCACGACATCTTGACAAACTCCTCAGCCGAGTTGAAACCCAGTGGAAAACCCATCCTGTTGGCCAGATCGCAGACCACGTCCTTGAAGTCACGGCTTTCGCCCAGGGGTTTCACAAAAGGCTGCCGGATATAGTACTCGGGAACCTGGGTGGGAGAGACCATATCTTCCCAGTCCCACCACTCAAGATAGCTGGGGTTGGGCAAGATGAGGTCTGCTAGGGCCGCCGATTCGTCATAGTAAGCATTGACGCAAACGGTGAAGGGGATCAAACTTTCATCTTTGAGGATGTCTATATTTTCCTGAACCTCACCGTTGGCATAGACCGGGGTGTAGCAGTACCACATGTAGACCTCAGGTCTTCCTTGGCTGCCGTCCTTGATCATTTTGAGAACTTGATGATTGACATGATGGGTCGGGTATGCGACCTGGCCCGGGAACCCATCAAGTATCTTGAGCTTTTTGCCCTTCGGTTTCTTCTTCGGTCCCTTGGGGTACTTCCATTTGGCTCCCACACCCCGACAGCGGCCGCCGGGGTTGTCAATGTTACCAGTGATGGCCCCCAGCATCTGAATCGCCCTCTCAGTGTCGTTGCCGTTATAGTGGGCCACCGCGCCCCGGTAGCTTATGACCACGGCTGGCTTGTTCTTGGCGAACTCCAGCGCCAGGGCCTTGATCTTGGCCGCGGGGACACCGCTTATCTTTTCTGCCCATTCAGGGGTGTACTGAGCCAGATGTTTCTTCAAGGTGGCCACCTTTTCACTCGTGCTGGCGTTGCGGTTCTTGGTGGCCTTAGTGAACTTGAGAAAATCCTTGTCGTAGAGCCCGGCGTCCATGACCACCTTGCACATGGCCAGGGCAACCGCCCCGTCAGTTCCCGGCTGTATAGGTATCCACTCCGTAGATCTGGCAGCGGTGTTGGACAGTCTGACGTCGAAGGTAACCACCTTGACCCCCCGATCTACCATGGCGTCAACCAGCCTTTGAGCGGTGGGGATGTGGTTAGTATGTGCCTCCAAAACACCGCTGCCGAAATTGAGCACGTAATTGGTGTTGTCAAAATCCCAGTTGTCATAGTGTTTGCCCCAGGTCAGTTCCTGGGCGGTCCACTTGCCCCCCTCGCAGATGGAG
>CAYFXH010000125.1:0-1039 GCA_964346905.1 uncultured Desulfobacteraceae bacterium
TTCATAATTGTGGGTGCATTGTCCACGGGAGGGTTTTTGAGCGGTATGGCTGTGTTCTTTGTGTACGGCCTTGGCGCAGCCATATTCATGGTGGCGGTGACACTGCTAGTTGCCGCCTCAAGGGATTCTATTGTGAGCAAATTGAAGATGTCCACAGAGAAAATCAAGAAGGCCTCAGCAATCCTCCTTATAGTTGCAGGTTTCGCTCTCATGGCAATGTACGCTGTGACATTTGTTCTTTAAAAATGGATGGGCATCCCTCCTGCATCCCGCCTCCCCGATAACGTCCCATTGTCATCCATATGAAAATTACCTCATGACCTCCAGTGTGCCGAACTTGCCTGTGGATATCTCGAGCTGGCCGTACCACTCCTTGATCCACCCGTTTGTAATGATGATCCTGTCGTTCTTGCTGACCTTTTCGATTTCATTGTTCCACAGGGTTACTCCCACCCTTTTGCCTTCTTTATCCATTGCCACTGCACTGCAGACGTTGCCCTTGACACCCGATCTGCTGATAAAACCCCTTGGCTCTTCCATATCCAGTACCGTTAGCTCGATCTTCTCCACACTGCACCTTGGCTTCAGGTCGCTTATGTTCATCAACCGCTCCTCGCAAAGGGGTATGGTGTTTGAGGGATTTAAAAATTAGGAAGGTATTATAGGATTTTCTTCAATCCCTCTTCCAGGGAAGGTCTGTCGGGGAGGCCGGCCCTCGCTCCAATTTCCGAGATGCACCGCGAGGCAATAAAATTCCCGATGAGGCCGCACTCCCCCAATGGCCTGCCCCCTGACATCCCAAATAAGAAGCCTGCGCAGAAGGCATCCCCTGCCCCGGTTGTATCAACAACATTGACCTCCACAGAGGATATATGCAGTTCTTCATTTCTATCCACCACATAGCATCCCTTCTCCCTGAGGGTCACGGCCACGATTTCGCAGCCCAGGGTAAGGAATTCTTGCGAGGCCTCCTCATATCCCTTACCAGTAAGAATCTTGGCTTCCTCTTCGGTCATATTAAAAATAGGCATACGAATAG
>CAYFXH010000125.1:1049-13202 GCA_964346905.1 uncultured Desulfobacteraceae bacterium
TCATTTAAAAAGAGTACGCGGCTCTGCTCAATTATCGGTGATATGACTTGGATACCCTTCTTGGCATAGAGGGAACCCGGGGCAAAACTGATTTTATCATTTCCCGCGGAGCTCAGAGAGTCAACCACATGTTTCTGGAGGGCCAGCTGTTCATCTTCCACAAATGACGTGAGATGGAGCATCTTTGCCTGTGAGATATAATCCATATCCAGGTCCTCTTTTACAAGGGTGCTGTTGGCGCCCGGGGCTATATAGAGGGCGCGCTCTCCCTGGGGGTCCACAAGACCTATGACAAGGCCTGTCCTGGTATCATCCCTAATTACGACTCCCGAGGTGTCCACACCCGCATCCCTGAAGGAACCAAGCACGATTTCTCCTTCTGAATCCCTGCCCACCGCTCCTATATAACCGCACCCAGAGCCCAGCCTGCCCAGGGCAAATATCGTATTGGCTGCCGAGCCCCCAGGGGCCTCCGAAGAACCGGTAATTGGTATCTCCTCATCTCCCGCAACCATACGTTTGACCTTGAACAGTCTGTCGAAATTCAGGGCTCCAAAGCCTAGGAAATCCATGTTTCCGCACCTAACCCAGTTTGGCTGCCTTTCCCCTCACTTCCTTTCTCACTTTCTTGTGGATGGCGATGACATCGCTAAAATCCTCTTTTCCCTCGAGTACGTGGATGTACGGCTCTGTCACATCCTTTCGATCGTAGTAGGCCGATATCACGGCATCCCGGCCCCCTGCCCTCCATGTCCTCAGTATATCGTACATGTCCATCATGTTGGTTGTTGCACATCCCACTGTGGCATAGGGGATGGCGTACTGGTTGCCGTTGAAGGCCACTGCAAGGCCCCCGGCCTCGTGAACCGCCTTTAGCATCTTGAAATCTGTGATGCTGTCGCCGATCACTGCCAGGTCAGATAGGCCAATTCCGTGTATCTCTGCTATGTTTTGGGCTGCCGTAACCTTCCTGGCCCCTCCCACAACGCTCATCTTCTCCATGATCTTTCCGAAGGGGGAGGCGGGTAATTCTGTAAAGAAGAACTTGTCCAGCCTCATCTTTATCTTCATGTCGTTTATTGGGGGATACATGTCCAGGATGTCGTCCTCCACCTGGGCAATGAACTCGGAATCCTCCTCTCCGAGTAGTGGCGGGATTGCTTGCATGGCCAGTCTTGCCTCCTTTTCTTTTTCAGATCGATCTAGCCGGCCTTCGGAATCGAAAGACAGCCAGGAGAACTCAGCGTGCACAATCTCTACTGGCCTACGATTTACTAAAGCCACCACGACCAGCGCGTATCGTACACGCTTGCCAGCATACTCTGGAATAGACTCCGCATGATCATCCGTTAGCAAGCGCTCATACCGCGCTAGAGCAAGACGGTGCAAGGAGTCATCCTCATCAACTATGAATATCCGTATACTCAATCCCATCGTATTCTTCCTTTGATTATGAACCAAGAAAGTGCTTGTTCTCCCCGATTTAAGACCTTCTACACTGAACGTACTCTCTCAATCTGTTGAAACCTCGTCGAGCAGGTTTTAAGTTGATGAACCTAAAAAAAACACCATAAACTCCTATACGATCACTCTTTCCAGATTCAGTGATGACTTCAAAAATAGGCAGTTAGATTCCATATCCTCAGAGGAAATCCTTACCTTTCTCACTTCCCTTACCGAGGGCACCAAACAAGCAACCAAGCACAGCCGATACTCGCATGTTAGAGCTTTTTTCAACTTCATCCGTAAAACCCTCAATCCGAATCTTCAAAATCCTTGCGATACACCCATGCTGAAGAAGGTTTTCCGGCCAGCCAGAGCCATGCACTGGAATATCATTGAAAAAGAGACCATCGATGAGGTTGTCTTCCGAACCACTAAAGCACGTAATCGGTTGCTTTTGGAACTGATGGCCCGAGGGGGTATGAGAGTTAGGGAAGTCCTGAATCTCACTCCCAATGATGTAGATGGCCGGCGACTGATTATCAGGGATTCTAAGGGCGGCAGGGGAGAAGAGGTGGTCTTCATTCCTCCAAAGCTTGCGGCCCGACTCAAGGACTATATTAGCGAGAGGCGAATAGAACCGGGTCAGAGGATCTTCTCTATAACCTATGCTGCAGCGAGACTGGTTGTTAAAAAGGCAGGGGAACTGGTCGGAATCCGTTTGAGACCACATGATCTGCGGAGGCACTCGGCAACCTACGCAAGTCGATCCGGAACGCCTATCGAGATCGTCAGCAAGGTCATTTTAAGACATACGAATCTTTCAACGACTCAGAGGTATCTTGGCACGGTGAGTGAGGCAGAGGCTATGAGGTGGATTGGGAATCTGTATGATTAATCGGGCATAGTTGGGGTGGGGAAGCCAAATCTTCGCCCCATCCGCCTTCATTTGAGCGGTAGATTTTGCAGATAAGGTTTTGAGATGTTAACAATTTCAGCTTTCAAATACTCAAAGGTTATAGCAGAGATATTTAGCCTCTGTTTAAAATGTTTATATACAAAATATTGCTGTTCATAAACAAAATTAGGTAAGTTTGCGTTCCTTGATGCCATGATAGTGTAGTCAGTTCCACATTGCATGAGTCTCGAACCTAAATGTCCAATGGATGGCTAGTCAATCGATATTACCAGTTTTTCCTCCGGGTTTTCGATTTCTATCAAGGTTCCCCGTACTTCCTCATTTTCAATCAAAGCAGCAAGTTCATTCAGGTCTATTTCTTCCTCTTCAAGCTTAGATCTCAAGCTTTTGGGCATCAATTTCAGCGCAATCTGGGGCACCGCTAAGGAAATGGTGATTCTGGTTTCCGGCTTGTCTTGTCCTGACTTGAAGACTTGTACGTTCAAACTAGCCATTTTTCTACTCTACTGAATGTATCGCTCTTCAGATTCCAAGGACGCAAAATACTCTAATATCCATTTTCCAAACAAAAAACCTAACGACTCCTATTACTGCCTGAGCGCTTGTTTCACCCTTTGGGCAACATCGCTGCTTATCCAGCTGGTCCAGATGCCTTCATTTTCCTTAAGCCAAACCAGCGCTGCCTCTTCCGGCTTGAGATTCTTCTCTTTCATGGTGAGCAGAATGTTGCTGATTTCATCTAAGTCCAAAGAGAGCTTCCCGAAAAAGTCAACCACCTCGGGGGCACGCTGGGGAAGGCCACTATGCACCACGATTTTCACCTGATTCAACGGGAATGCACATCCCTTGTCGGTGCTCCAACGCTCTTGTTTGAATTCGGGTTCGCTGAGTTGTTTGAGATCGAAACTGGCTAAGGGCCAGCTCGGTCCAAACATGTATACTAAGATAGGCCTTCCTCTCTCGTAGGCAGCCCTCAGCTCAGCAGCCAATGCATCTAGGGAGCCTGTAATGATTTGGGCATATTTATCATCCAGCCTGTAAGCTTTCAGCTTCATGCAGTCGATTTTAGAGCTGAACCAGCCCGGTGAGCCATCTATGAGACGGCCTATCCCCGGCTGCTCCTTGCTTGCAAAGAGATGGCTGTACCGCTTTAAATCATAAACTGACTTTAATTCTGGAGCTATAGGTTTGATGTCCCGTTTGGGGTCTCCTTCCACAACGTACCTGGGCACGAACCAGCCCTGGACCGCGTCTCCAAAGTATAGCCCTACATCCAGGACCTGACCGGCAGCGATAGCTTCGTTGTATAGCTCCTGCGTGTTTGGAAGCCATACTTCCATATATACGTGGACATCGCCTTTCCGCAGACTCTGAAACATGGGAACACTTGACCCGGAGATAGAATATGTAGGGTAGTCGTACCCGCTTTCAACGATAAATCTGGCAATGCTGTTGCCAAACTGGGCACTGCCCCAGTTCAGACCAGCAAAGATGATGGGTTTCTTGCCTGATGCAAACCGCCTCTTCAGCATGGTCCTCTTGGCTTTCCGGGGTACCTGACTGACCTGCGGCCTTGTCCCCACTTCCCGGGCGAATGACTCCTTGAAGAGCCGGCTTTGAACCTGGTAGAAGTGTATCTTGGGTTTCTTCACCTGCCCTTGCGCATCAAAGGCTACCTCGCCGACCACAGTTCGGATCTTCGTCTGTCGAGCTTCATCAGCAGCCTGTTTTGCATCGAGAGTTCCTGCCTTCTCAAATCCCCGGACGATAAATTCCACAGCCGAGTAACCCGCGACAGTGTAAGGTTCGGCTGCCCTGCCTTCGAGGGATGCATAACTTGCTAGCTGATCGGAACCCATGACAGTTGCAGGGTCAGGAAGAACCGAGGCGAAGTTCATGCCCTCGGCCTGACATCCGAGCTCGTCAATCACGTTATACGACAAGGCACGGTCGGTGCCGAAGACTGTTCCCTGGAACTCAAAACCGAACAGCTCCGAGAGAAAGATCGCAGCCTCAATTTCTCCACCGGCAAAGAACAAAGCGGGGGCGTTGATTTTTCTTACGCGGGTAACTTCGTTGGCGAATGAGGCAGCATCAGGAGAGATCATGAAGGTGGCTAGCGTGGTAACGTCTAGATCCTTCGCTGCATGTCTGAAATTCCGAGACAGTGCCTTCCCGTAAGGAGTTGCAGTGTGTACCACCACAACTTCGTGTAGATTCCACTCCTGGAATACATTTACAATCTCGGAAGCCTGGCTCAAGTTGGGAGCCGAGAGGCGGAAGAACCTTTCGTCATCAATGTCCACAGACAAAGGCTCAGTGGATGCCGGTATTACTACCAGGGGATCAATTCCGGAATCAGAGCTCAAGTATATCTTCTTTGCGGACTTGAGCTTGGGGTCGCTTGCTTCGTGCAAGACTATCCCGATGACCTCCTCACCAGCTTTTGTGGCAGCCGCTACCTCTTCTGCTGCCGCCAAGGCGCGCTCGGGCTCACCGGCGTCATTTATCACCTTTATGACTACTTTACGGTTGAGAAGACCGCCGCCTCGATTCAGCTCGTCGGCAGCAAAACGTGCTCCCGCTGCTTGTGCTTGCCCCTTCTCTGCATCTCTACCGGACATGGGCCCAACCACATATATAACTACCTCTCCTTCAAAAGTGACAGGCTTTGCTGGCGTTTGCTGCGCCACCGGAGTCACCTGCTCTCCACTCTGAGGGGGCGCTTCTCCGCCCTCCTTGCAAGATGAAAGTAACAGCCCTTGCCCAACCAGGAATGCCAGCAGCAAAAGCCAAGCAGATCGTGAACTAAATCCGAATTTCATTGCATCTCTCCTCTCAATCACCCTCCCCTCCACTTTGCAATCCAGCACCTTCAATTAGAAGAAGGCAGAAAGTAGCTGATACAGCTTCTCTATGGTCTTCGGATCGGACGGGTAGGCCTGGCCATCCCCCATGCGAGCGATCCGTTGCAAAACGTCAAGATCGGCATCTTCGCCGTAGGCCACCGTAAAGATAAGCACGGGGAAGTCTGCCTGGCGCACTCTCGACTCCAGGACTGCTATATCCCCCTGGCTCTGTCCGTCAGTCATGGCCACGATAACGTTGATTCGTTGTGGGTCATGCTGCTGCTCGAGCTTCTCAAAGGCATGGGCCACGGCGTCATAGAGCATCGTGCCACCTCCAGCCGTCAGTCCGCGGATGCTCGCGCCAAAAGTCCTGTCAAGCTGTCCCAACCCTTGGATTTCACGAACGTCATCGGAAAAGGCTAATAGGGCCACCCTGTCACGGGAGCCTTCTATTTGATCAATGAAGGAAAGGAGTGCGCCTTTGGCGCCAGAGAGTTTCTCCCCCTTCATGCTGCCACTGACATCTACCACCAGGTAGATATTGGCCGGCTTCTTGGTGAGGCGCCACAGTTCCCGAATAATTTCCACAACGCCAGCCGGGGGAACCTTAAGCAGTGTCTTTGGCTGCTTGGGGTCTACGTTGTACTCCGGTCTAATTAGGGAGCCCTCCGCCTCCAGGGAGACAGCCACTTCCGCGGGCCTATAACCCTCCCGAAGCACTAATTGCTGCTGTTCCGGCTTTCTCACAAATGCTGCGAACTCCCGAAACGTTCGCTTCTGTTCCTCCTTCACCCAGGGTCCATCTAACAGCACCAGAGGGTGGTCCATCCAGAAGGTTCCTTCCTTCGGATAAATCGCTACAAGTTTTTCCCCTGAAGTATTGCGGTTGAAATAGATGACCATTTGCTCTTGGGCAACAAAGGCATCCAGGGGATGGCCACCTTCGGCCAACATCCGGATTGCCACTCTGTCTTCGGATTCACCCCCATAGCGCTCCACTGTAGCTTCTATGGTCTTTACATACTCAATGGTACGCTCCGCCTCCAGATCCTTCTTGGTCAGGTTGGTCTTTTTGCCGGCTCCAGCATAGAATTCGGCGGTGGTGGCGAGCAGGCCCGAAGCCGTGGTTGCTGAGGGATGGGACCACTTGAAGCCAGGATCTTTCGAGGCCCTTTTCATGAGATCCCGCCACCCGAGAGCCTTACGAGGGTATCCCATCCCGGCAGCCCTGCTTTCCCACATGGCAATGACAATGGGGCTCAGGGCATAGCGGATGCTATGGCCAACAAGGGGAGAAGCCCCAGGCTTCCTCTTTTGCCACATCCTGTCGAGCTGGGCCAGCCAGATTGAAGAATCTGGGGAGATGGCAGCCAATCTTCCATTCACCGCTTCCTCCAGCATATCTGCCATATCACGTCTGATGGGGTGAATCGGTGGGATGTCTTGGGGGCGAGAGAGGTTGAACTCCAATACCAGCTTCAGGAATAAATCCTCCTTTTCTGGAGAATAGGCGATTGTCAGGGTGCCAGAAGGTAAAGATGGAGAACGTGGGGGAGGTGTCAGCTCTTGCGAATAAGCTGTTACGCTGAGCACGAGCACTACTGCAAGTGCGACACCTGCTAAGCGCCTGGCTATGGTATCGGATCGCCTCTTAGAGGTTACCCTGCCGTGATCCCCTCTAGCCATTTGTTGACCTCCTGCCGATTTCGATCTATCCAGGTTTGGGCAAGCTGCCTCAGAAATCTCGGAGACTCCCCGCCTCTGCCCTGCTGGGCAATCTGCTCCATGGACCAGCTAATGTCCGCCCCCGGGATCCTATACCGGCTCAAAATTTTGGCTGCCTCAGGGTGGTAAACAATGAAGTCGCTCCTCACAACAGCTCTGACGAATGATAACGGCAGACTTTGCTCGGAGCCCTTCAACCAGGTTAAGTTGGCGGAGATCGGGACTTTGGTGGGAAAGGCATTGGGCAAGCATAGGTAGAAGAGGGTTGGCTTGCCCTGGCCGAGCCTTTGTCCTATCGCTTCCATGAGCTCCCTCTCCGTGCCGTGGTCTTGCTCATAGAGTCTCGCCAAACCGTATTCTGCCAGAATTTCATCATTCCGCTTTGAGGCAAGCCAGGTTTTTGGTGCGCCTATGAGGTTGCCCTTGCCATCACCGTCGGCATCGAGCGCTCTTGCTACCTCTCGCTTCCCTAGGTCCCTTACACTAGTGATGCCATACTTTCTGGCAAAATCGGCGGGCACCAGCCAACCTTCGTAGGCATCCTTTGCCTTGCCGCCATAGCTTTGCCCTAGCTTGACGAGGTTAGGGTACTTGTCGTAAGTCGAGTCTTGGGAGGGAAACCAGCCATCCGTATATATGTGCACCCCACCCCGGGCAACCTGCTCGTAAGCATCAGGAACAGATAGTTCGACGATCTTGACCTTGTAGCCCAGCTTATCCTCGAAGATGGTCTTAAGGACATAGATAGGAAGGTAAGTGCCGGTCCAAGTATCATAGGCAAGGGTTAGCTTTCCTTCCTGAGCTGTAGCATTACCACTTTCAGGTGGGCTCTCACCGCAGCTAGCAATCAAAGTCAGAAACCCTAGAAGGAGAGTTCCCACCAGGAACATCCCTTTTGTCCTCTTCGCTCTCACCACATCACCCCTTTGGCATTGAAAGTATTTCTGGATGCCGTTTATCTATTTTGGCGGGAAATCTCTTTCCCTTGCCTCTATTCTTCATACTTCGCCACGTACCACTTTGCTAAGGCATCGAGGCCCTTACTGGAAGCCGCTCGCATCCTCGAAGCGCTAGGAACAATTTCAAGTACACCCAGCCCTTTCCACTTTGAAATCAAGCCACCGCTTGAAGAGCATTCCGCTGATGCTGGGCGCAGGCCAAAGTCCAGGGCAGAGGCCTGCTGGTCAGCACTGAGTAGATATTCTTTGAAGTACAGGGCTGCCTGTTTCTGCTCAGCCGAACTCTCCTTGCCCATATAGATCGCGTACGGAAAATCAAACCAGGCAATGGGATCTGGGTATACGATTTCCAACGGCTGCTTCCAACGTTTTTCCAGCCCTTCCATGTTGATCAGCAAATAGCTTTCGACTATCTGGCCAGCATCTCCATTGCTGCGACCAAAAAGAAGCATGTTTTCCACACCAAAGGGGCTAAAGTCCACCACTGTGTCGAAAAGCTCAGACAGCCATTTTTGAAAACGAGGATCCTTGATCTGCTTCACTGTCACTATGGGCTTGTCGAAGTACTCTCCGGCAGCGCCGACCATGGCGGTAAGCCCGGCAGGATCCCGCTTTGGGTGGGCTACTACTAGCTTGAACTGACCCCAATCCTTGTCTCCTCCCATGTCCTTCCAGTCGCCTACAACGGCTGCCTTATGAAGTTCATCCCACGAGATCTGTTTAGTCCCCGAATAATCTACCAGCGTTTTATAGGCATCCTTCCAGATACCCCAGACTAGTGGGGAGAGGACTACGGGCTGTGCCCGATACCGTCCTCCATTCAAAAATATGTCCTGGCCAGTGCGGTCTAGGGCTGCGAGGTTGGCCTGATTAACCCAGGTTCTGCTTTCTGCAATCCAGGCGGTGGGGGCTTGATTGAATTCACCGCGTGCCCATTTGTTAAGCGCTGCGAGGCCATCCATGGGGATGACTTCAACTGACACTTTTCTCCCCTCCACGAAGTGCCCACCGGTGTTGTACGTCTCGGCAGCATTAGTAACCCAGGGCTCTACCGGCAAAGCAACGATGATGGAGATTTTTATGGGTTCCTTGGGCAAGACGGCCACCGGGGGTGGTTCACCTCGGAACTCGATGAAGCGCATAACTATACCGATTATCGCCACTACGATCACGAGGGCTATGAGTAACTTAGTAAGTAGTTTCATTTCCCACTCCAAAATGGTCTGACGAGAGACATTTCAGCGCCTCTCCATGTTTATGCCTCGATGGATTGAGCCTCGGTCTCGCCTGATTCGAGAAGCACACTAGCCTTTTGCTGCAAATCGGCCGACATCTGGCTAAGTTTGGCAATGTTCTCGCGGGCAGAGTCAATGCCTTCTTGCTTCAGCCGACTTGCTGTATCCATGGCTTCTATGAGTTGATTGTGGGCCTCGGTAATCTTTTCAATAGCTATTACAGGGTTATTGTAGACGTCTCCAATCTCATCCGTGTGTTGTTTGATTGCTGCAGCATTCGCGACCACCAGGTCGCCCAGAAACTCCTGCGTGCGCTGAGTGGCTTCGAGGACCCTCTTTTGACGAGAAAGAGCTGACTGAATTGCCAGGCCAACCGTCACCAAATTGGTAGCCATGGTTAGGGTGCGTTCCACCGACTGTCCCAACCGGGTATTATTCTGGCGGGTCATCTCAATGCTGACAAAAAACTGAACATGGACCTCCTCCATGGTACGTAAGTCCTGGACCCGCATGGACACATCATGTAAAGCGTTCCGGATTTTCTCATTCTTGAGGGAATCATCTGTGCTTTTGCCCACCTCGTCTAGTTGCTGCATGATAAGCTCGCCCAGATATATATTTTTCTGAATTGGCAGTTGCTGGGCCTCGACTTGTTCATAGAGTTTCCTCAATTCAACGTTATCTCTCGTGAGCAGCATTCGTCCTTCCCGCAGTCTCGCTTCGATTGCTTTAGCTTGCTTACAAACTGGTTCGTAGCGGATGGCAATTGCTTCCAGGGCCCTTAAAGCGGGAACCAACTTCTCGAGTAATGGAATCATTCTCAACATCCGCCTCCAAAAAGCTGGCTTGCTTAGCCCACGGGGGTCGATTTCCTTAAGTGTCAAGCGTAAGTCAATAAGATCTTTAGCAATTTTTTCTCCTGGACCATCTTGTGTAAGCATCTCCCCAACACGAGTTCTCAACAGGTCCAATTCACCTCCAGCACTTCTCTGTGCCTGGATACCAAGACACGTAATGTTATCAATTAGCTCCAATTCCTTGCTGCCGGTGGCATTCTTTAGCTGCTCGACCAAATCTAAAGACCGGTTCCTTAACTCGTGCAACTCCTCATCAGGTAATCCCTTTGGGGCCACAGGCAGGTTGGTCTCCTCAGCGCCTCTTTCTTGAGAGTCTGCGGGACTCAACGTCTTGTCTTCCTCATGTTGATCGCGACGCTCATTCTTAACCATGACATATACCTCCCTTACAGTTGCGGGATGTGTACGATATCACTGGATTACATCTAAAATTTAGGCCATCTAGAAACCGAGTTTTCTCAGTTCTTCCTGGACCTCCTTTGCCTGATCGATGGTTTTTTGTAGTGTCTCGATTACTGCGCTTACGCTTGTCTGGGAACTCTCGACTTTTAGCGCGACAATCTCCATTCTGGTCATATGCAGTGACGCCTCACAACGATCACATTGGTAGAGTAGCTTATCCGCCCGCAACTGGTGTTCTCTGATCATATCCAAACGTTCCTTGTGCGAAGCTATCGTTGATTCCTTAATTGTGATCCGTTCCGCTTGAGTTTCATCCGTCCTCAAGGACGCAATTCTCCTCTCGAGCTCCACTATTTCTCTCTCGAGCCTCTCCTTTTCAGATGAGTGGGTGACCTGTTCCAGATCCAGAACGTCTGCAAGAACACTTAACCCCCGCCTATAGGTCTCCTCTGCCAAAGCAGGAATATGAGAAAGTGATAGAGGCTCTGTTTCCTTCTTTTGGTCAAAAACAGGTAAGAGCTGTACATATTCAGAAACCAAATCCTTAAGGGCCTTAAGGCCTTCGGCCGAGTTACTGTCCTTGAATCCACTTTCAAGAGTCTCCAGTAGTTGTCTTAACTCTGCCTCTTTTATATCTTCTAGCTCCCGCTCCTGGATTTCTATTACTTCCTGAAGCCTTCTTGCATACGCTTTGGGATAACGGATGGAGTGATGATAAAAAAAGGAACCTATGGCTACTATTCCCGAGCAAATAATCAGAATGAAAGAAGCCCAAGTCCATCCGTAGACCGGTGATAAGAGTATGAAATAGATGGTGGCCAAAGCACACGAGGTAAGGGGAAGGATCGTTGCCGGATGCTGCATGGCCTTTAAACGCAAATCTTTTCTAATTGCTTTTTCAGACAGGCTTTCAAGCGGGAATAATCGGGAATCGTCTACAGCCTGACTATTGGATTCAGTTTTGTCTCCCATAGTCATGACCTTCTTGAGCACAATGCTCATCAGGCTGTGATGAGCTATGTTTGGCAGAGCAAACGATTATGAAATTACGCGCATAACCATCGGGAAAGCATTGCTAGGACTGCCCTAGCTTTCGGCCTCCGCTATTCCTCGTAGATAAATAGCGGGTTCCGACTCTATTCGACTAAGAGTTGTGAAATGAAGCTACACAAAAAGTCCAGACTAGCAGAGGATGGAGTTTTCGTGGTGGATGGGAAGGATTTTGTCTCTTCAGAGCACAATCAGACCTGAATCAGGATCGTACCGGTGGAATGGTGATGAGAAGGTAGAATTCTCTAAATCTAGTTGCACTATTTGCGTCTTATTTCTTCCCCCCTTTATTTTGTCTGTCTTTAGTTACGGTTAAAGGTGAATCTATACATTTAAACTAGACCAACACTATAGATCCTGTCAATACGAAAACCACCACCGGATGAGAAGTGGGTGACTCAGAGGAAGGGCGAAGTGTGATTAATGCTAGGGTATTTGAACTCCTACTACACAGATGAGATCAAGTAAATAGGATCTTGACAACCTGAATCCGTCCGGGAGATATGAGCATTAGATATTGCGATGAACGGGTGACATGGGAAAGTGACGATCTCTCGCCAACATCTTAAGTCTGAGAGAGTTTACGATATAATAAGCTTATCCATCATCCCAATTCCGTAAACATCGATCCGCAGTCCTAAAGACCAATAGATAGATAAGATCGACACCCATATTCTCGCTTGCGGGACGATGGATAAAACGCTTATTACATAT
>CAYFXH010000126.1:0-13184 GCA_964346905.1 uncultured Desulfobacteraceae bacterium
CCTATTCAACAGGGCAGGTCACTCAGAAGAAACACCAGAAAAGGCCAAAAGGGGGAGGCTGCGAAACAACGAGCACCTGAGCTTTTCGGGGGAACTCCTGATCAGAATCACCTTGACCTGTATCTTTTTTTTTCTGCTTTTCTTGCTTTTCTCCTTTCATGAGCCTCACGATTACGCCTTATTTCATCTTTAGATTCCGCTATGAGGGGTGGAACTTTCTTGGGTTCTGCTTTCTTATCCAGAGCCACATAGGTTAAATATGCCGACACAGTATGACGCACCTCAGCAGTGAAGAGGTCTTCCGTCTCAGCTCGGACGCCAATCTCCATTGAGGTTTTTCCGACCATGTTAATGCTCGCTTTGAGCGTAAGAAGGTTGCCGACACTAGCAGGGTGGTGGAATTCAAGTCTGTCTATGGAAGCGGTAACAACGTTACTCCGTGTATGACGAAACGCAACAACAGCGGCCGCATTGTCAATATGTTTCATGATCACTCCACCGTGAATATTGCCGGCTGGGTTGGCATCTTGAGGCATCATGACATGTGAAACGATGACACTGCTGTCTTTGACCCTTTTTCCCTCCATGTTCGCCCCCCTCTTAAAGGATGTCGTTAGATACACGTGAATAGGGTGAATATAATACAGCGTGCCTGGATTGCACAATTCATAAAAAAACAACCACAGCCTGTGCAGTCAGATCACCATTCCGCATATCTCACGTCCGCTCAAGCTTTAGCCAGCAAATCTTCAGGCGTTACCAACCTTCAACTGACCAGTGACTAATGGCTCATGACAGAGGTATAATGACAATTCCATCAACGGAGGACGGACGCCAGATGGCGGAAAAAGGGCGGTCCGGAAGAACGGCCACATCCAGAGTTGCAGCAAGCGATTCATGAAACAACCGGGCTAAAGGGGAGGATCACCCATGGCTTTCAAATTGCTGCACACCATTGCCGCTGGCAATATGACACCGTCATATCAGGTGGTGCATGACCGGGTGCGGCCTGTATATATTTATGCAGTGGACATCTCCGAGTTTGCCGTCAACAAACTGAGAGACAGGGGTACGCTGGGGGTCACCTCCATAGTAACCAATATTCAGGATTTCCTGGTGAATTTGAAAAGAAATCTCATTGGCTAAATACACAGAGCGCAGAGCGTATCATTGAGAGCTGAGGTACTCCTTCGCTTTGCGCTATGCTCTTTGCGCTTCGCGAAACAGGAGAGTAATGTGGGAAAGGTAGAGGGGAAAGTAGCACTTGTGACTGGGGGCGGCTCAGGTATCGGGAAGGCAACCGCTTTGGCTTTTGCGAAAGATGGAGCGCGGGTGGCAGTGGCTGATGTGGATATTGTCAGTGGAGAAAAGACGGCTGATCTGGTAACTGAGGCTGGGGGCGAGGCAATCTATCTGAATGCCGACGTCACCAACAGTGACCAGGTAAAGAGTATGATCGACAAGACCGTTGCCACTTACGGCCGTCTGGACTGCGCCTGTAATAACGCCGGAATCGCAGGAATTCAGGCGCGGATTGCTGACAGCACAGAAGAAAACTGGGATCGCACCATGCTCGTCAACCTCAAGTCCGTATGGTTGTGTATGAAGTACGAGATTCTCCAGATGCTCAAGCAGGGTGGCGGGGTCATCGTCAACACTTCCTCAGTGGCAGGACTTGTCGGCATGAATGGCTGGTCGGCTTACGTGGCCAGCAAACATGGTGTGCTTGGCCTGACAAAGTCAGCGGCCCTGGAATATGCCAAAGCAAACATCCGAATCAACGCGGTGTGCCCCAGCATCATCAGCACGCCCATGGCAAAATCTTTCACCGGGGGCGACCCCCGGGTGGAGGCGCACATCCTGGCGCAGCAGCCGCTGGGCCGCATGGGTACACCAGAGGAGGTTGCCGGGGCAGTAGTGTGGCTGTGCTCGGAGGCAGCATCTTTTGTTACTGGACACGGTTTGGCTGTGGATGGGGGCTTGCTAGCCCGATGATGGGAGTTCACGTCGCGGCTGCCCGCCCGCCACCACGCCCGCCATGCGAGCAAGGCGAGGCGGGCGCGGGTCGCGAGGCTGCAGCCGAGGCGGACGGGTTGCTCAGGCGAGGCTGGCGGGCAGCCGCTCCCACAGGTGCAGATTTAAGATTGTAGATTTAAGATTTAAGATTGTAGATTTTGGATTGGATTATAGAGCAGAAGGAGCAATTCGAATTTCGAAGTTCGAATTTCGAAATTTGACATCGGCAATCCGCCGTTCAATAGTACCTCCCTATTACCTCCCTTTGCTCCATGCCCCATGCCCCCACAGCTGGAAGCGGGCGGATGACCCTGGGAGAGAAAATGTTTGCGGTAACTGTTGGTGATACCATACAGATTCCACCGGCAACGGTACACAAGCTTGAAAATACCGGGAAGCAAGACTTGAAGCTCCTCTGCTGCTGCGCGCCACCATACTCCCATGATGATACAGAAATCCTTAGTTGAAACTCAGCAATGTGCCAGTCCGCATACCAGCTATTCCACCCTCAATGATCTAGGCGCTATATAGGTATTGACCTAATGAAGCTACGACGCTAAGATCCCTAGACACAAAGATCGTCATGAAAGCGAATTCTGAGATGGCCACTCATAGTAACAACTGGTAGCAGTGGTCCACCCCACATGTGTCGATGGTCGCATAGGCTAGTATTACCCTTTCTTTGCTACTAAGAGGACAATAAGATTCCCCAATGGAAGAGCAGCAATCACCTGCCGAGTTGCGTGCACGTATTCGGTCCGGACAGTGGACCTTGCCTACGACTGGCCTTGCACCCGGCTATGTTCAGGCCAACCTGGTCATGCTTCACCGCGAGGAGGCCTTTCATTTCCTGCTCTTCTGTATCCGTAATCCTAAACCCTGTCCTATTTTGGATGTCCTGGATCCCGGGCAGGTGGAGCCGAGCATTGCTGCCGGAGCAGACCTGCGGTCGGATTTACCTCGATATAACGTTTTCGAACAAGGTAAGCTAAAGGGTGAAGTGCAAGATGTGACAAATCTATTTCATGAGGAGATGGTGAGTTTTCTCCTGGGCTGCAGTTTCTCCTTTGAAAACGGGCTGTTGGCAGCCGGGATACCGGTGAGGAATCTGGAGGAGGGCAAAAACGTTTCCATGTACATCACCAACCGAACCTGTGTGCCCGCCGGTCCCTTTTCTGGGCGGCTGGTGGTAACCATGAGACCCATGACGCCAGAAGAGGCAGTTCGGGCTGCGCAGGTGACCACCAGGTTTCATCTCACCCATGGTGCCCCGGTTCACCTGGGTTCTCCCGAAGCTATAGGTATCAAAGATCTAGCCCAGCCGGATTTTGGCGATCCGGTGAGTATCAAAGCTGATGAGATCCCGGTATTCTGGGCCTGTGGGGTCACGGCAATGCTGGCCGCCACCTCGACTTCGCTTCCGCTGGTGATTACGCATGCGCCGGGCCACATGTTTGTTTCAGACATGAGGGACGAAGACCTCACCCTGTTTTAATAGGTAGAAATAACTAATCTGAGGACTCGAGAAGGAGGGAAAAAGATGAAAGTACTGGTTAGAGTGGGATTGATTTCTCTGGTTCTATTGCTTGTGGGAGCATTCCTGGTGCCACCCGGAGCATTGGCCGTTGAGGAGGTGAAGATCGGTGTGATCTATCCCCTCACTGGTGGTGCTGCTGCTGCCGGTCGGGAGCTTCGTGCTGGAGCGGAGTTGGCCGCAGATATCGCCAACAACGTCATGGCCGATCTACCCATGACCATGGCCAAGACCAAGGGCATCAAGAGTCTGGGTGGCGCGAAAATTACCCTCATTTTCAAGGATCATGAGGGGAATCCCACCCTGGGTGCCGATCTGGCCAAAAAACTGATTTTGGATGATAAGGTGGATGGGATCTTGGGCTGTTACCATAGCTCAGTGACCAAAACAGTCAGTGCGGTGGCCGAGCAGTATGGCGTGCCCATGATTAATGGCTCCTCCACCTCGCCGGCCCTGACCCAGCGCGGGTTCAAATGGTTCTGGCGGACAACACCCCATGACAAGTGGTTCACCAAGGATCTCTTTGAGCTGCTGAAGGGACTTACGGAAGGCAAAGTCAGGGGCGTAAAGGCTGTTCCCAAAAAGGAGCTCATGAATCTGGCCTCGGCGTGTGAGAAGACGGAATGGGGCTCCCACGTCTCCGGTCTCATTCAAGAGTTTGCAAAAGAATATGGCTTTAGGATGCGCAAGTCGTTGCTGTATGCAGCCAAGTCTGCTGATCTTTCCAGCGAGGTGAGATCCTTGAAGGCGGCTCGACCCGATGCGATGCTTTTTGCTTCCTACGCCTCGGACGCCATCTTAATGGTCAAAACGCTCAAAGCCCAGAAGGCTGGGACCAAAATCATCTGGGGCCAGAATGCCGGCTTTGAGAAACCGGAGTTCCGCAGCACCTTGGGAAATGACATCGTTGGCATCCTGACGCGCACAGTATTTCTCCCCAAGGTCGTAGAGATCAAAAAGCTGTCCGGACAGGTCAATGCGCTTTATAAAGCAAGAACCGGCAATGACCTGGGCGGCGCCTCCGCCAGAGCCTTCACCGGATTGCAGACCTGGGTCCATGTCCTGGAGAAAGCGGGATCCACGAAACCGGCCGACATTCAGCACGCCGCCAACACCATCTCTATCCCGGGCAAAGAATTGGTGGTGCCGTGGGCTGGAATTAAATTTTCCACCACAGGGGATGAATTGGGCCAAAATGTTCTGGGCTCCGGTCTCATTGGACAGTATCAGAAACAAGCGGACGGCACTGTCGGACTCGAGATCATCTATCCCTTTGATGTGGCCTCGGCCGACATGATCTTCCCCATGCCTAAATACTAAACAGCTTTTGCTCTAAATACCCGTCTCCCATCCCTTCCCCTCTCGGGATAGGGATGGGGTAGGATGGGTTTTTTGTGATTAAACCTTTTGTGATTAAACCCTTTGTGATTATGCCCATGGATATCTTGGTAAGCTCTCTGGTTGCTGGCATCCTCATCGGAATGGTTTTGGCGTTGGTTGCCCTGGGGTTGACCATCATCTTCGGGGTGATGGATATCGTCAATTTCGCCCATGGTGAATTCCTCATGATCGGCATGTACACCGGGCTTTTGACAGCGCAGGCCACCGGTATGGACCCACTCCTGACCCTGCCGGCGGCAGCAGTCGTGGGATTTTTGCTGGGCATTATCTGCTACTTTGGATTCATCAAATTCCTCCTCAGAGGTCCCATGGTGGCGCAGCTGTTGGGGACTTTCGGTCTTATGCTTTTTTTGCGAAATCTGGCCTTGCTTGTTTTCGGTTCGGAAGACAAGGGGCTGCACCACGGCATCCTGGTGGACAAGAGCTTTGACATTGGTATGGGGGTTATTGTGCCGGCCACCAAGCTGGCAGCGGCGGGACTCTCGGTTGTGGCCTTTTGGGCTGTCTGGATGCTGATGAATCGTACCAAGATTGGCAAGGCTCTTACGGCAACCGCCCTGAATGCCCAAGGGGCGCGTTATATGGGCATTCCCACAGAGCGGATGAACGCTTTGGCCTGGGGCGTTGGTGGTGCTTCCGTAACTGTTGCCGGAGCCCTCCTGGTGAACTTCTGGTCAGTGAACCCCTTTATGGGGCTGCTGTTTACCATGATTGCTTTTGCCATTGTGGCATTGGGGGGATTTGGCAGCGTACCCGGGGCCTTTTTCGCCGGACTTGTGGTGGGCATCATCACAGAAATCCCGGGCATCTGGGATTTCTTCACCTACACCTTTGACCTGGACTGGATGGCGAATGTGCCCATGACATCCTTTAAGTACATGTGGGTGTACCTGGCCTATTTTGTGATCATGGTGATTCGACCCAGGGGACTGTTTGGATGGAAGCACTGAAGAACGCCCTTGATTTTTCAGATTTTCCCCGCATCGACTTAGTTGTTGCTGGAGTCGTCTCTGCCATCCTGGTGGTCTTTCCCCTGTTTCCCCACTCTTCCTTTGCCATGGCTACGATGATCCAGTTTCTCATGTTCTCATTATATGGCATGGGCTGGAACACCATCGGTGGCTACGGCGGTCAGGTAGACCTGGGCAAGGCGCAGTACCTGGGTATCGGCGCCTATACAACCGCGGTGATGCTCATCCGCTGGGACGTGCCGTTCTGGATCTCCATGCCCATCGGCGTTGGTTTCGCTGTGGGTTGGTCCTTTATCATCGGCTATCCCCTGTTCAGGTTGACTGGTCACTACTTTGCCATTGCCACCATCGCCACCTCACTGGTGCTCAAAGATATATTCGAGGTGTGGGATTTTGTCGGGGCGGCCAGAGGACTGGAGATTTCTCCCATCAAATATAGTCCCCCCGATTTTTTGCGACTAATCTTCAGGGAAGATATCTACTATTATTACATCATCCTGGGATTCTTTTTCCTCGGAATTCTCTATGTTAACTGGTTTCGGCAGTCACGCTTGGGGTTTCAGCTTCGCTCCATAAAGGACAACGAAGATGTGGCCCAGTCCCTGGGAATCAACGTTCACTGGGCCAAGATCAAAACCTACGCCATCGCCACCGCTTTTGTCAGTCTGGTAGGCTCCTTCCACGCCTGCTACATAAAAAACATTGAACCTGAAGATACCATGAGCCTAGACCTCTCGATCCTGATAGCTCTCATGGCCATGCTCGGAGGTGCCGGTTCACTGTGGGGGCCCATCATTGGTGCTGGAGTTCTCATCCCCTTAAAAAGCTATCTCAAAGAGTACTTAGGCGCTAAGGCGGGGTTAGTCGGCATGGACCTGATTATATATGCCGGCATTATCATGCTCATCTCAGCAGTGGAACCCAGGGGCATATGGGGTATTGTTGAGAAGGTGCGGCGGAGGAAACGGGGATAATGGCATTGTTGGAAGTCCATAATGTTACGAAAGATTTCGATGGCTTGAGGGCCAATGACAATATTTCTTTTGCCTTGGAAAAGGGAGAGTTGGTGGGTCTTATCGGTCCAAACGGTGCAGGCAAGACTACGCTTTTTAATTGTATTTCGGGATTGCATCCGGTCACCTCAGGTAGAATTATTTTCGCCGGTGAAGATGTCACCCGGCTGAAACCGCATGAAGTGGCGAGACGTGGGCTGGCGAGAACCTTTCAGGTCTACGTGGCTTCAGGGGACTTGACCGTGGAAGAAAACGTCATGGTGGGTTGCTTTATGCGAACCCGTTCGCGAGCCAAGGCAAAAGCTCGTGCCAACAAGATCCTAGTAGATCTGAAGCTACACGATTTATCAGATTACCTCGTCAGCGAACTCCCGGTGTCCGTCCAAAAGCAGGTGACCATGGCGACAGCTCTCGGCTCAGATCCCAAACTGCTCCTACTGGATGAGGTTGCCGCCGGTTTAAACCCCAGTGAAATTGAAGAGATCATGGCTACTATCAAACACATCCATGATGATCTGGAGGTAACGGTGATGTTAATCGAGCACGTGATGGAGTTAGTGATGAAAGTGAGCGAGCGGGTGATTGTGCTGGATTATGGTCTAAAAATCGCTGAGGGGGAGCCGGCAACCGTTGCCAAAGATCCTTTGGTCATTAAGGCCTACCTGGGGGAGCGTTATGTCCGGGAGCACGCAGAGGAGCTTACGTAAAGATCCGTATGCAGGGGACATGGGTCTCTATGAGGTAAGGCTGCTCTTATTTAGGATTGCGGACTCTTGATTTTAAAATCCGAAATCCGAAGCACGAAGCACGAAATGGTTCGACCAGCTCACCACCCTGAGCCAAGTCGAAGGGCAAATCCGAAATCCAAATGTTCCAATGTTGAAAACAATAAGTAATAGAATAATAGGGTTATCCACTTAGCTCAGCAAGCTATCTCGGAACATCTTAGATTGAGTAGCTTTTCCGATATGGATAACCGGACCAAAAGATTAACCCCATTATTCCCTCCCCCTTGACGGGGGAGGGTAAGGGTGGGGGTGATAAAATCAATGGAGAATCAGCCATTTAATATTTCCCCCTCCCCTTAATCCCGTCCCACCTGGGGAGGGGAAAATGCTGAACTAAGTGGATAACCCTATAGAATAAAGAAGATGTTTTGGTCATTTGGGTTTTGAAAATTCGAGATTGTTTAGGATTTCTCCTTCGGAGTCCCCACCTTCCGGGCGGGGCCCCGGTTTCGATATTCGAATTTCGAATTTTGGTGCTTACTTAGTATTGTCTTTGAAGCATCTATTAACCCATAACGCCTAAGTCGAAAATCGACCAATGAGTGAGCAAATGCTTCAGATTGAAAACATCCATGTGCGTTATTCTGGCCTGCCGGTTCTCCATGGAGTTTCTCTGATGCTGGAGCCAGGGGAAACCGTCTGTGTCGTGGGCGCAAATGGCGCTGGGAAATCCACACTCCTGCGGGCGGTCATGGGGGCCCAGCGTGTGTTGAAAGGGCGGATCCTCTTTAAGGATCGTGAAATTCACACACTCAGGACAGAGGAAATTGTCCAACTTGGGATTATCTACGTGCCTGAAGAAAAGATGCTCTTCAAACCGCTATCTGTGGAAGAAAATCTCTTGCTCGGCGGTTACGTTTTAATGGATACGGCACAAGTTGAGGCCAATCTTGAATTCGTCTACACGCTCTTTCCCAAACTCAGGGAACGGCACAACCAGGCGGCCTCCACTCTCTCCGGGGGTGAGCAACAGATGGTGGCCATAGGACGGGGCTTGATGTCAAATCCCCAGGTGCTCATGCTGGATGAACCATCCTTGGGACTCATGCCTCTCTTGGTGGATGAAGTGTTGGACACGGTGCGGCGACTCAAGGAAGAGGGGATAACCATCCTCTTGGTGGAGCAAAACGTACGGGAGGCCCTGGACTTGGCTGACCGGGGCTACATCATTCAAACAGGGCGGGTTATCGCTGAAGGCTCAGGGAAGGAGCTTCTTGAGAGTGACGTGATCCGCTCGGCCTTCCTGGGGATCTAATTATTATTCCGGTAAGCTTCCTCCTTGGAGCGCGGTCAAAGTTCGACAGCCTTGCAGGGAAGGAGCATCACGGAGTGTTGGAGTGGTGGAGTATTGGAGTACTGGAGTGTTGGAGTATTGGAGTGCTGGAGTGTTGGAGTATTGGAGTGCTGGAGTGTTGGAAAGGTTTTAAAAGTCAGCGTATTTCTTGGTTGCCATTGCTCCATTACTCCACTACTCCATCGATTCCGACATCTCTCTGGGGGTAGGAGAAAGCCACTTCTTGTGGAATCAGGTTGCTTACTAACGAACTGGAGATGCTCTCAATGGGAGACCGAAAGGGAAACATTTGCCATAGACTGAACCATTGCAATTGTCAGGAGGAATCTGCCGGAGGCATACATGGTCATTATTGGTGTTGATACTGGCGGGACGTTCACCGATTTGGTCTTCAAGAGAGGAGAACTGTGGGGAGTCTACAAGTTGCTTTCAACCCCTGCCAATCCCGCAACAGCGGTGCTGGAAGGATTGAACCATATTGCTCCGAGAGAAAAGAAACAGATCATTCATGGATCTACGGTTGCCACCAATGCCATCCTCGAGAGAAAGGGTGCGAAAACAGCACTCATCACAAACAACGGTTTTGAAGACATCATTGAAATTGGGCGACAGAATCGAAGCCGATTGTACGATCTTGCCTACAGAAAAGAGCCGCACATCGTCCCGCCGGATCTGAGATTTGGGATCAAGGGAAGAATTCTCCACAAGGGCGAAGAACATGAGCCGCTGGATGTGGAAGAAGCCGAGAAGGTGGTTCAGTTGCTCAAACAGTCCCAGATCGAGTCGGTAGCGGTCTGCTTCCTTTTTTCTTTTGTAAATCCATCCCATGAGAACAAGATGAAAGCAATGTTGGAGACCACCGGAGTACCGGTCTCACTTTCCCACGAAATTCTGGCTGAATTCCGCGAATTTGAAAGGATTTCCACCACAGTGCTCAATGGGTATGTCTCCCCAAAGATGCAGAATTATATAGGGCACCTCATGGGTGAGATGGAGGATGAGGACAGCTTGTCCATCATGCAATCCAATGGTGGCAGCATATCGGCTGAAACTGCCATGCAGGAGTCCGTGCGAACCATCTTATCAGGACCTGCAGGCGGTGTGGTTGGTGCGCTTGAGATTGGCAAGATGGCGGGATACACTCGACTGATTACCTTTGATATGGGCGGAACTTCAACCGATGTTTCCCTGATCGATGAGTCCCTGTCTCTTACCGTAGAATCCAAGATCTCCGGCTACCCCATCAAAGTACCCATGATCGATATTCATACAGTAGGTGCGGGTGGTGGTTCCATTGGTTCTGTGGACGTAGGAGGCTCCCTGAAGGTGGGCCCTGAAAGTGCAGGAGCAGATCCGGGTCCCATTTGCTATGGAAAAGGGGACCAGATTACGGTAACGGATGCCAATCTCCATCTCGGGAGATTAATTCCTGAGCACTTTCTGGGTGGCAGCATGAAGCTTCAGGAAGAAGGGCTCGAGACTTTTTTTCAGCGGATGGCGAAGGAGATAGGGTTGTCCACGGTGGAACTCGCCGAAGGAATACTATCGGTGGCGAACACGGCAATGGAGAAAGCCATTCGAGTAATCTCGGTGGAAAAAGGCTACGACCCTCGTGAATTCGTGCTCTTTTCTTTTGGCGGAGCAGGCGGAATGCATGCCCCTTTCCTTGCCAGACTTTTGAATATCCCCAAAGTACTTGTTCCGCAGAAGCCGGGAATTCTGTCAGCAATTGGAATGATCATGGCTGATGTTATCAAGGACTACTCCTTCACCGTAATGAGAAATGAGGAAAATACCACTGCCGACAAACTCTCTACACTCTTTCAGGATCTCGAGAACAAGGGCGTCCAAGATCTGTTTCACGAGGGAGTTCGCACAGAGAATGTTAACCTCGAAAGATACCTGGATATGCGATACGAGGGGCAGTCTTATGAAATCATTGTTCCTTTCGGCTCCAACTACATCAATGATTTTCACAGCCTTCATGAAAAGACCTATGGCTACCGAAACGAGGACAAAATCGTTGAGATAGTCAACATAAGGCTCCGAGCACGAGGCATACCTGAGAAACCGAAATTTCAAAAAACAAGAAAACTGAAAGAGCAGCCGGTTGCAGAGGCCTTCCTAGGGGATCGGGAAGTGGTGTTTGATAACAGAACAAGCAAGACTCAGATACTTGCCAGAGACAAGCTGATGAGTGGCAACCGAATTCCTGGCCCCGCAATCTTGGTCGAGTACTCTTCCACTATTGTCATTCCCCCATTCGCGGAGGCTTCAGTGGACGAGTACGGAAACGTCATCATGGAGATCAGGGAGGGCTGAAGATTGTAGATTTTAGATTTTAGATTTCAGAATTGCGCATAGTGCATTGGGGGGAGCCATACAATTCCTAAGTCCACAATCTGCAATCTGCAATCTGCAATCTTAAATACCAACACTCCACTACTCCATCACTCCATTGACTCTGCTCTTGGATATGGAGTTGGATTCTGATTACATCCATGGGCAAGGGCTCTGGTGGCCGCACTGGGGTGAATCGTGAAAGTCAATCCGATCCTTTTAGAGGTCTTCAAAAATCGATTTTCCTCAATTGCCGAGGAAATGGGGGTTACGCTGAACAGAACAGCCTTTTCCCCCAACATTAAAGAAAGGCGCGACTCCTCCTGTGCCATTTTTGACCGGGAGGGCGAGATGATTGCCCAGGCAGCTCACATCCCCGTCCACTTGGGATCCATGCCCATGTCTGTGATATCGGCCATCCAGAACGTCCCCATGGAAGAAGGGGATATGGTCATCTTGAATGATCCTTTCAAGGGTGGGACTCACCTTCCTGACATTACCATTGTTGCTCCTGTATTCGCTGGCAAATACGAACCCTCCTTCTTTGTTGCCAACAGAGCTCATCACGCCGATGTGGGCGGCATGAGTTCAGGATCCATGCCCCTTTCCACCTCTCTATTCCAGGAAGGGATCATCATTCCTCCCCTGAAATTCGTCGAGAGAGGAACCATTGACCGGAAACTGATGGGTTTTTTCCTGAACAACGTCAGAACTCCCCAGGAGAGAGAAGGGGACTTTGCCGCACAAATCATGGGCAACATTACCGGGGTTCGAAGAACCCAGGAATTAATTCAGAAATACAGTCTGGAAATTGTCGATTTTTACGCCAAAAGTCTTATGGATTATGCCGAGCGTGTCACCCGGCACACCATTAAAGAAATCCCCGACGGAGTCTATACCTTTGAGGACTACATGGATGATGACGGCTTCACCAGTGACACGGTTAAGATCCATGTTTGCATCACAATCGAGGGAGAAGAAGCGATTCTTGATTTCAGGAAATCTAGTCCCCAAGTTGCGGGCAGCATAAATGCAGTGTATGCCATTACCCTTTCTGCAGTTCTCTATGTTTTTCGCGCTCTTGTTGAAAGAGACATCCCAACCAACGCTGGGGTCCTGAGACCCATTAGCGTGTTGACCAAGAAAGGCACCATCGTGGATGCTCAGTTTCCAGCTGCGGTGGCAGGGGGGAATGTTGAAACTTCTCAACGGATCGTAGACGTAATACTGGGTGCTTTTTCCCAGGCTCTACCAAAGCGTATCCCTGCGGCCAGTCAAGGTACCATGAACAACGTAACAATCGGGGGGATTGATCCGAGAAACGATCGACCTTTTGCCTATTACGAAACCATTGGAGGGGGCATGGGGGCTACGGCCAGAGGTGATGGGGAAGGCGGTGTCCATTCCCACATGACCAATACATTGAACACTCCCATTGAAGCTCTGGAATACAGTTACCCTTTTTTGGTCACTGAGTATTCCATCCGCCGGGGAACTGGCGGGGAGGGGCGACACCGGGGAGGTGACGGCATTGTCAGGGAGATCCTCCTCCAGGCTGACGCGGAGATTACCGTTTTGTCGGAGCGGAGAAAACTGCCACCCTATGGTCTTAGTGGTGGCGGACCCGGTGCGGTTGGCAAAAACGTCATTATTCGAGGCGAAAAAAAGATTGAAAAACCAGGGAAATTTTCGGCTTCTTTGCAAAAAAACGACATGGTTCGGATTGAAACACCTGGAGGTGGGGGGTACGGTAAGAAATGAACGAGAAGCTGGAATTCAATGTAGTTATCCATTAGGATATGGGGTACTGAAACTTAAAAACAGAGC
>CAYFXH010000127.1:0-12988 GCA_964346905.1 uncultured Desulfobacteraceae bacterium
GCAGGGCTGGCTCTTCGCTCTACGCTTTACTAACTACGGATAACTGACAACTGACAAAAAGCCCTCTACTGCCTGCTGCAGCCTGCCCGCTTGCCCTGAGCGGAGTCGAAGGGCTGCCAGCTGGTTAATGCCCCATGCCCTATGCTCTACTCGCCTACAACATTTTCTTGTTCCCACCTCCTCCTTACTCAGAAATCTCTCCGTGCTTGTAACCTTTTCAGCAGGTCCAGCGATAATAATAAGTAAAGGCGTAATTCTTCTATTGACCGATACTTAATATTGCAGTGGCAGGAGGGCAAAATGAAATGCAACAAAGCGTTGGTCGGCGTGCTGTTCTTAACATTTTTTTTCACAGGTGCTGTTGCGGTGAAAGCCGGCCGTTTCGGGCGGCATCATGACCCTTCCGGCATCATGGGACCGGAATTTCGTGGTCTGAAAACCATTATCCAGCTTGACCTCTCGGATTCTCAGGAATTAAAAATAAAGAGTATTTTAGAAAAATATGAGAATGAAAGGGCGAGCCTTAAAGAGAGCCTTAGAGAGGCAAGGAAAAACCTCATCAGTGTGTTGGAGACTGAACAACCCGATGAAGATCAAATCAGAAGTGCTCTTCGCCGAGCGGCGCCAATCAGAGAGGAGCTATTAGTGATGCGAGTGAGAATAATGGCTGAATTGAAAACAGTGCTTACTCCCGAACAACTGCAATTATTAGAAGAAAGGAAAGCCCATAGAATTGAAAGGCTAAAAGCTCGGCTCGGTCCACGGCTAGAAGATACCAGCAACTAGAATTCATCTGGGCGGGGGTGAGGAGAAAGCGCTAGTTTTCTGACCCCTGTGACCAACATAGTGCTCGATGGCTGAGTGATGTTCCTTAATTAAGGTAAGATCACGCTGATAGGTCTAATGGATACTGATGCTCACAGTTCCGCTGATGCTGAAATAGTTCATCAGGTTGTCTCAGGCGACGTGAACGCTTTTGAACGTTTAGTGAAGAGATATGAAGCTCATGTCATGAGAATAGTCAAAAAGCACATTCCATTCAATAAGGTGGAGGAGGTCGCGCAGGACGCGTTTGTCAGGGCCTATCAATCTTTACCGAATTTTAAAGGAGATGACAGATTCAAACAATGGCTGTCAACTATAACCATAAGAACGTGTTATGACTTCTGGAGAAAACAGTATAGATATCGCGAGATACCAGTGAGCTCCCTCTCTGAGAAACATCAGGTTTGGCTCGAAGAGGCCATAGCTACCAGATCAAGTCAATCCTTCGACGGGAGTGATTCACAAAAAGAAGCAAGAGAAATATTGGATTGGGCTTTGGACAGATTATCTCCCGAGGACAGGATGGTGCTGGAGCTGGTCTACCTAGAAGGGTATTCGGTAAAGGAGGGTGCCAGCCTTTTAGGTTGGAGCACCGCCAAGGTGAAGGTGAGGTCATTTCGCGCACGCAAGAAACTTCATAAGCTCATCAGGGAAATGTCTGTAACCCAGAGGGATGAAGGATGACTCCACGCAAAAATGAACAGGAAGCGCTGAGAGAAATACTCCGGCGAGCCTATCTTGAGAAGGAAAACGTTGCAGTAGGCGACCGGTGGCAGACAGAGGTGATGCGTCGCATACGAGAACTCGGTGAAATCGAGGAAAGATCAAGCTCTCTTGCGATGTTCGAGCAAGTTGTATGGCGACTTACCCCGCTTACGTGTCTATTGATACTTGGGTTGACAGTGCTATTGTCTTCCTTCGATTTCATTTCGGGCAATGATGTCATTCAGTTACTTATGGACGGCACAGAGGAACTTACCCTTAACCAGTTCTTTGGAATCTAGGGTGAAACAATGAGTGCAAAAGTGATCAGATGGAAGTTAATTTCGGGCTTAATACTTGTGTTTGTTTTTGGGATCCTGGTTGGTTCGGTAGCCACAGGATTCTACCTAAAGCGTAACCTTGCCCCTCTCTCGAAGAAGCCCAGGGCCAAGAAAGCGTTCATTATGAAAAAACTTTCCAAAAAGCTGAATTTGACTCAGTCTCAGAAAACTAAAATAGAACCAATCGTTGAACAAATGATTGAAAAACGACGTGAGAGCTATGGCAAGATCCGTCCTGAAATTAAGACAATAATGGATCAAGGTTTTGCCCAGATCAAAGAGGAACTGAACGAGGATCAAAAGAAACAGCTAGACGAGTTACGAGAGAAGTTTCAGAAACGCAGGCGAGAGAAAGAAGCTAAACGCGTAACCAAATAACCATGTCGTCTCCATTCTAAGCCTTTGTTGGAGCATGATTAACTTGAATTTTAGAAAAGAGGGAGGACACATGAAGAAATTGTCAGCTATAGCAATACCACTTGCTTTGTTCCTCATGTCGTCGCCCGCAGCTTCCCTGCAAGCCAGGCAGACAACAACGACCCCTCCCCCAGTGGCACCTACTCTTGTGCGCGAAGGCGATTTTGCCATCAGGCTGGTCAGCGCCCTCGAGATCGGCACAGCTGAAAATGAGACAGAAGCAGAAACCATGTTGGCCTCGGCCGGAATCGCCCCACAAAACGGCTGGATCTCCGATTATCCGATTACACCGGATATTCTCGGGGAGTTACAGGATGCTGTGGCTGCCGCAGCGGATTCGAACAGGCTGCCCATGGGCAAGGGTGAGGCTTTGGAGGTATTATACAGCGTTTCAGCAGACCTTGGGTTATATGTCTCGTCCGATACGACTTGGGAGTACGCCGAAACTCCACCGCCGGCACGCCCGCAGTATACCGAACCGACGGTGATCAACAACTATTATTACAGGGAAGGCCCGCCTATAGTAACTTACTATCCTCCTCCACCAGACTACCTTTACCTGTATGCTTGGGTTCCTTATCCCTTCTGGTATTCCAGGTTTTTGTTCTCTGGATTCTTCATCCTCCATGACTTTCACAAGGTGTGCATTATTCACAATCGTGTTGTGGTGGTTACCAATCACTATTTTCACCGCCACCATCACCGGTTTTACAAAATTGATCCTGTGAAACGACGAGGGGGAAGGTCATTCAGAGCGGTGGCGAGGAGGACTCATGGAAAACCGCTTTTTACAGCTGAGGCTCGAAGAGGAGCTCGGTCCATCTTACAGCGCAGCCATGACCGAATGGCATCCCAGAGAAAACTGGTGAATAGAAATGTTGCCATTGTAAAATCGCGCAGCGGTCCCAAGGGGCTGACCAGGACTGATACTGCTCGACAGACACGTGCTCTCAGTGGTCTTATGGGAGTAAGGGCTAAGACTTCTCCGCGGCAGAACATTCAGAAAGTCCACAGAGACTCTGCAAGGTCGTTCACCGCTCTTGGGATAAATGAAGGGAGGCTCTTCCGCCATCCTACTGCAGCGCCCGGGAGATATTCTTCTAAAGCAGCTCGACAAATAGGGGCTTTCAATGATCGCAGCGGAGTATGGGCTCGGACTTCTCCCCATCAGGAAGTTCAGAGAGTCCAGAGAAACGCTACGAGGCTCTTCAAAGCTCCTAGGATACGGGAAGGAAGGTCTTCCAAACTATCTTCTATGGGCAAGCGAGATTTTTCTGGTGGCTTGCGTAAACGCAGTAAGGGCTTTTCCGGAAAAGTCTCCAAAAAAATCCCAGGTGGCTCTGCCCTCAAAAAAGCTCTTAAACTCCCCTTCTAAGAGTTAAGCCAAAGCTGTTCGAGAGGCGGGTGAAATACCCAATCAAAGAATCCTGTAGTCAGTCGCCAGCAGTTGAGAGGAACTCAATTCTTATTGCTTATCTCCTGAATACTGGATTCTGACTCCTGGCTCCTTGCTCTATGCCCTATGCCCTATGCTCCATGCCCTTCCAAATCCGAAATCCGAAATCTTAAAGTGCTCACGGCCGAGGGCAGTCGAACTCCTCGTCGACAGGTCTTGTCGAGGGGCTGAAAGCTGAGAGCTAATTTCAACCGGCTAGATCCGCCAAACCACCCCCAGGCAGCACTTCTTTAAGCTCCTGGCCCTGATTTTGCAATTGTTTCCGGAAGTATAGGTAAAACTGATCACCATGGGCATATGATCAAAGGGTAAAGTAGCATGAACAATACATCAAGGCCATTCAGAATTTTCAAATATGTAGTTGGAGTATTCATTATCCTCGTCTTTCTTTATTTTGGCGTACTGCCTTTTGTCTTTGGCGGGAAGAAAATGGAAACCTTTTGTCAACAGCTTATCCCGGGATTGCCAGCGAATGAGGTCTATTACTTAACAGAACAAACTCATTATAGATTATTAGAGAGTAAGGAAGGGGATAAGCACACGTTAACAATATATGATGCAAAGGCAATGGGACGCTTTATATGTGAAGTGACTTTTGATGACAATAAGGTGATTGAGGCGAAATACATTCATAATGACTAAAAATATTATACTGATGACATTTAAATACCTACGCATACCCATTCTATTCGCTACAATAGCGTTACTAACTCTGGTTCTGTATTTCTTCTGGTCACCTGGGATTGATCCCACTGAGGTAGAACTCAATCGTCATGCTAATGGCATCTGGATCTCTCATGGATGGATCGGCGACGATAAATGGTTCGTTAGCAACCAAAGAGATCCAAATAAGTATCGCAGTGAAAAGGCCTTCGTTAAACTTAAAACCATAATTGATGACCTTCATATAGTGTATCTATATCCCCACTTGAGTCCCACCAATCCAGAGGGAACCCTTCCCGGCATTAATCCTCAGCAAGTCAGCAGACTTGCATCTCTTGGAAAAGTAAAAATTCTGCCATGGGTAGGCGGGGTAAATGGTATTCATGTACATTTAGGAGACCATGTTTGGCGTAAATCATTCTCCAGTTCAGTCTCCGAACTGCTTTCAAACAATCCCAAACTCCATGGCATACATTTAAATATAGAGCCTCTAAAATCAGGCACTAAAGAATACATATCGTTACTACGTGATCTCCGTGCATCTTTGAGCAAAGATCAGATCCTCTCAATTGCCGCGTATCCTCCGCCAACTTTTTGGCAACAAGTTGATGAAGTACATTGGTCCAAAGAGTTCTACAATGCTGTTTCTGAGCATGCCGACCAATTAGTTGTGATGATGTACGACACAGCCATTGACTACAAGAAAATTTACATCCATACATATAAGAGCTGGGTCAGCGAAGTTCTCGCTTGGTCAAATAAGAAAGATGTCCTGTTCGGCATACCTGCATATGAAGATACCGGCGTTGCGTACCACAATCCCTCCGTTGAAAATGTATATACAGCAATGTCCGGATTAAGCGCGGGCATAAGAATTAATGAATCACGATCCAATTATCGTGGCATATCAATCTATGCCGATTGGACTCTACAAGAGCATGAAAAGGCTTATTTGGTTGAAGCCCTTGGTATAAAGTAAGAATGTTGGGGTCACATCTTCATTTATCATTAAAGGTACAAGGTGCAGGGCACAAGGTACAAGGCATAGGGCAGAGGGCAGAGGGCATACAGCAGGTCATTTATCATTTCGCATTTCTTCATTTCTCATCTGTCATTATGCTTTGGCGTCATTGGGTCATTACGCTGCGCTGTCATTGGGTATAGAGCCCCAGTGAAATAGTGCTAGCTCAATTTTAATATCTCCTTAAAGCATCAGAGAGGACAAGCTGACTAACGCAGTGAGTTAGATCATGGCAAGGGAAGATCAGGTCTAGAGATATGATAGATCCAGAATGCATCGGAACGGGAGATTGAACTACTTTTAGATCATGCGACTAAGGCTTTTGCTGTCAAGCGAAAGCACAACCTTGAGGCTGTTTGGGTGGCCAAAAGGGAGGAAGCAAACTGGAGATTTCATCCCTTAATTTCCAGTTTTAGCTCTAAGGACCATAGTACTACATGTTGTGGAAGAGCAAAAAGAGTGTGACCGTGCATTAAAGTATGTAGTGTGAAGTTTGATACGATTCTAGTAACGCTTCAACTAATAAAGTTTAAGGCTACGTTACAATACAGAGGAACTTCTGTTGTCTGGAAAGCTTATAATCCGCATCTGCCCCATGTACTTCAGTCAGACAGGGTATCTACCGCGTAAATTTTCCGGACAAGTCTGGCCCAATTCTTCCTGGACTCTTTCGACGATTCGTCTGACTCCAGGATGCAGGGTATCAATTCAAAATCGCCCGTTACCGCAAAGCTCCGGATCTGTTGCCAAATTTAGCTTCATATAGTTCTCTGGCCTGTCCAACCCAATCTTCGCGAATGATGCGATCCGAAAACGAGCCGAAAGTTTCCCCCAGTTGTTCAATCACTTCGGGTTCTAAAGCTGCCACCTGCTCAAACGTATAGATGCCGAAAGCGTTCAATTTGCCTTCCAGGTAAGGCCCGACGCCTGAAATTTCTTTTAAATCATCGGCTTCATTGGCCGTAGCCTGAGGAATGGCGGCAGGTAGTTCCGGTACGAAATCGGGCCGACAGGCTTCTTCCATTTCTTGCTTGTACAGCCTGAGCATGGCCTCGCATTGACCCACATTATCCTTCAGGCTTGCGATTTGCTCATCGCGGGATTTAATCGCTTGGCGCAAGTCTTCCACTTCAGATATATCTGTTTCTACTCTGCGTCGCCAGATAAGCCAACCGATAAAAATGCCTGCTAACACGGCCAGTATCAGCCAAAACAGTATTTGCAAAGCCAGGTAAATCATTTTCTGATCCTCCTCTGGGTTTTCTAGTTGGTTTGCTGCACCCGAAAAACCACGCGACGGTTGCGTTGGCGCCCCTCCGGCGTGCCGTTGTCAGCAATCGGTCGCCGGTCGCCGTACCCAGTTGCCATCAGCCGGTCGGCTGCAATGCCTTTCTGCGTCAGATATCGATAAACGGCTTGCGCACGGGCGTCACTAAGCTGCATATTAAACTCCGATTGCCCGATATTATCTGTGTGTCCCTGTATTTCTATCCGGCTTTGCGGAAACCAAATCAGCAGCTCGGCGGCCTGATCAAGGGATTTCTTCGATGATTCGGTCAGAACAGAGCTGGCTGTATTAAACTCTATTACATTCAGTTTAAAGAATTCATCCAGCTGTCGCTGCAGATCCTCACTGCCAGAGGCTTCTTTGGAGTCGACGGTTGCAACCTTCACTCCGATCTTCTTCTGCTCAGACGCCGCCTTCGATGCGCTCTTCTCAGCCTGTCGGTACCTCGCTAGTTCGGCAGGCACGGCATTTTTCAGGGTAAAAGCGTTGTCTTCAATTGTAAAACCCACTGCCTTGGTGAGATCCGCACTCAGAAACCGGGCATAGTCGGCCTTGAAGCCGTCCACCATCCGGAGACCGCTGCCAATGCTGAGCAGATCTACTACATTTCCGTTACCGAATACCGCTTCGGCCTGCTGAACCAGCCGGGCGCGTGTCGATTCGTCAGGCACCGTGCCCGTCAGCAAAAATTCATCCCCGAGCTGAAATCCGCTCAGAACCGCCACCTGAGAAGCCGACGCCTCCGAACCCCTTGCAGTTGCAACCTTAAGCTGATTGTCGATGGTTCGAACACCCCAGTATTCATAGGCCCGTTTTTCGGCTTCCTCCTTAAGGTCTTCAGAAACCACACTGCCGGATAGGGTGCCCTCGCGCCCCTCAAAAGAAATTGCCACATTGGAAAATTCAGGACGATTGAGAGCTGCTTTGACGTGTGCAGTCAAATCCTGCTCAATCGGGCCGCGTCGAAAATACACCGTGCCCCCCCAAAGCAGCAGCAGGATAATAACAGCAATTATTGCTTTGACAAAATTAGACATGATTTGCCTCCATGACCAAAATTAAACATATTTTGCAACAGGCCGGTTTCACTGATAAGGTCTACCTTTCGATTTTGAATCCAGCTCTGTTATATTGATTCTCTGCTTGACCTATCACAAACTACTAATCGATGGCTCCATCATTTTGAGCTCGGTACGTCCTAGCTGTTCAAAACGCCATGTAGGTAAATTCGTTTTGTCTCAGATTCCTTTAGCCTTGTAGTTTTCAGTAAGCAGCATCGATAATCTCTAGTGTTTTTGACGAAGACGCTAGGCCAAATTCTGATTGATTTTTTTATGGCGGCCCAAATCCAAGTCTAGTTCTCTCTCACTCCTTCAACACGTTAACGCAGTTTCACGCCTCTGGCCCTGTAGATCTTGCCACTCACGATATCAATACCGCGGCCCAGAGTGCTTCCCGGCATGCAGATTTTCCATCTCTGTACTCAAGCCTAGGTTGTTCTACCAACCTGGCTCAAAATGCATGCCACCAGAACGGAGCAATGATTTTTTAAGGTCTAAGCGTCTGGAAATTAAGATGAATTTGCTCACACTTCGAGTAGTACTTAGCGAATTAGTCATGGAAAGTTGGGGCTTTTCCCCCTCGGCACAGGGTTGTTTCACCTAATGCTGAATATAAAGGAAAGGCCGCATCTTTCCACAACCAGCGATATGAATAAAGGAAGAAATTATGTCTCATATGGCGATACAAAGGCTGAAAATCCTATCCGCAAGCTGGAGCCGTACTCTTTTTACTAAGAAAAACTGAACATGGCTCGCCAATACCTGAACTTGGCCAGAATTAAAGGTATGAGAAGAAGATGTGACTTTTCGTGGTGATGAGAAATCTAGACCTACCTCGATCACTGGGAAAAAAGATACCATCCCTTAATTTACAGTTTACTGGAATTCAAACTGGCACAAGATATTGGTAGGGAAGCGGACACGAGAAAAGCCCCCAGCGGCCGAGGCACCACCATCTGCGAGGGCTCACTGGTAAGATTATAGTAGATTGTTTGGGCAGGTGTCTAGCAAGATATCTGTTTGACGCTCTGCGCCATGCGCTATGCGCTATGCGCTTCGCGATAAAACAGAAACACAAAAACCAAGAACGTCCCCCTTCAGTACATTTGACCCCATATCACTGCGCAGCCGACACTGCGAGCAGACCCGGGATTGTGGCCCGCTCCTCCCGGAACATGTTGCGCACGCACACGGCGAATCGCTGCTTGCCTTTGATTGGAGAAGTGACCACCAATGGAACTTGCAGTTCATCTTTCCCCTCGAAGTCGAGGGTGAACCGTTTGACCTTCCCACCTCCTTTAATCCACGACAGGCAGGCCGGAAGCGATACGTGGACGATATCCCCTGGCTGATAACCCTCCGGAAGCCCAACAAACAGCTCAGTCCGATCTCCTTGCTTGAATTGCCGGACCTTGTTGCCCTCTGAATCACGGAAACCGATCCTGACCGGAAAAGCGTTCACAAACTCAGCCCAATTCTCTTCCCGTACTGTCGTGACCTCAACGGCTGCAACGCCATCCAACACCTCTACGGATTCAACCTGGCCGCCTAACTCCGCAGCCTCTGCCGTAGTCACTTCCTTGCCGTTGACGCGCACTCGACCTTCACTGGCAAATACGCCTGCCACCCGCAACTGGATCATCAGGGCAATGGCAGCAACCGAGTCCACGGTGGAGTAGAGCGCACCCTGATCATTGAACTGGCGGGTAACCTCATTGGCCACCAAGACACCCCGACCCAGATCGCCCATGGCAACCAGGCAAGCGGCTGCGTATGCTAAAGTTGCCCGATCGGCCACAGAGTGGTTGCTCTCCCGCAAGCGTGCCTCTTTTCCAAAGACGATAAGATGCTCGAGGCAACCGCGGATCTGATCCCTGTCGCCTCCATTGGCGGCTGCGGCGTAAGCATCCTCAATGCAGCCGATGCGTTTGGGCACCCGCTCCAGCCGGTGGGCCTCGGCTGCCTGGTTAGCCAGTGAAAGCCCTTCCCGCACAGCCTCACGCAAATTTCGGGAGATATCGGTGACCTCGTCCAACTGATGAAGGGTCCACAGGTACCTGACTGCAAGCATGCTGTAGTGCCCATTTATGTGGTCACTGTCAGGATACATGGAGAAGCCTTGGCCCGGCCTTAGCATTTTTCTTTCCCTGGCAATGCCGGCCAGGATTATCTGCTCGGCCTTGCTTCGCTGCCCTTCGCTGACTGCAGCGAGGTACATGAATGTGGCAGCCAGTATCTTTGCAGCAGTCTGTTCACAGCACAGGTGACCGTAGTCCGCCGTAGCCGTTATCAGCATCTCGAAAGGCTCATCAACGGCCGGGAGCAACCGCAAGCTTAGAGCAGCAGATTCATTCAGGTTGATGGACTCATCCTTTTGCAGCAGGGCCAACTCTTTTGCATAGGACCTTATTTTGCCGGGTATACTGACAACCGCCTCCACAGAATCGGTACCCTCGGTTGCAGTGTCCTCCACCTTGGCCAGGTAAGTGCCTGGCGACACAGCAAAGGAGAGTTCAACCGGAGTGTCGAAAAGGTCTTCACCGGAGCCATCGTTCAATGGGACCTTCTTGTCATCGCACCTCAGGGTTATGCGAGCCTTTCCGGAGGACGTGACTGCCCGCAGTTTGCCCAGTACCTCGTCGCCGGGATGTACGGCCGGGGGTAGCTCCAGGTCCACCCTAACCGGCTGGTCGACAACCACGTTCCTCCGGCTCTGGGTCCAGTCACCCTCAGCCAGGGCAAAGGCTTCCACAGTGTAGGTGGTAAGGGAATCGCCCAGGGGGATTTCCACCTCAGTTCTGCCGTCAACAGGAACAGGCAAGATTCCATAGAAGAGAACTTCCGGGAATTCCGAACGTGTAGGCTCGATCGTTGTATCCTTCTTTGCTGCGGGAGCTTCCGGCTCATCTTCAGCAAGCTCTGCCATTCCAATATCAAGCTCACCAACAGACGCTTCCTTTTTAAACATAGCCTCCATGGCCATGCCGTAATCATCATCTGGGGATGTTTCATCGAGCGATAACTCACCAAAGACTAGGTTATCAAGCTCCCCATCAACAACCTCGGATAATTCGCCGAGAATAGGGGTATCGAAGAATTTATCGATGGCCTCCTGGATAGAGCTCTCGCTGGCAACAGTGACGCGGAGTTTCTTCCTGACGAGAGTTTTATTAATAGATTCAATGATAACGTTATCTGAGGGATCTGCCATGGCGATTGTTAACGTTTCTTCATCTAGAGATATGGGGATGGCTTTATACTTCCTAGCTGTGATTTCGGAGAAAATGTTGACAACTTTAGGATGCAGGTCCATCGTCGCAGGGTCAGTTATCGGCACACCAAACTTTACGCTTAACCGTATTACACCTATTACATCTGAATGGTCATCAAGGGTGGTGAAGGCACTGTCCTCCATGCCCTCCGTGGCCAACGCAATGCACCTTTTGGCGGCCGCGCCCAGACTCACCTCCGGTGTGTCGGTTGCGGTGAGGCGCTGATCGCGCACGCAAAGCAATACCGGTGTAGTCCCACGCGCTCCCTCACAGGTTAATCGGACCGGCAGGTCCTGCCGTGGCCGGACCGTATCGGGCGCTTCTACGGATAATCGCAACCGGCTTGGCCGGACAAAGGAAGTGTAGCCCTCAAATGGCTGACCGTTGACAAAGCAGCCGGCAAACACCATGGTCATCGGCCCATGAGCCTCCACCTCAACCTGGGAACCCCCTGCCAGATCACCAACTTCTTGGACGTGAAAGCTGCCGGCTACCATGTCGAGGTTAACCAGAACGAGGGACTCAACATCAGCCTTGACCTGGATAAGGCGAGTATCTGTGATCACCTCTTCGACAACGAGCGGCGTGGCCAGGTAATCTCCCTTGCTGAGATAGCCGCCCCGCATCGGCAACGCCTCGGCCTCGGGCATCATGGAGAAAAGAACCTCCGTTCCCAACTCGCTGACCACGGAGACCTGGCGTTCCACCGCCCTGCTGCCCGGGAGTACAACCTCGGCCACTCGCTCTGCATCTGCAGCCGTAGTGAGCCGCAAACGGAAAGGCCCCTCTCCCGAGAGCTTAACCATGCCCGTGTAGCGCCCGGGGGAGAGCGGATCTACCTCAACCTGTTCGAGCTCCCTCTCCCGTTCCATAAGGGCAACAACAAGGGTACCATCAAAAGGTACCTGGTAGCTCTCCACCTCCAGTTCAAAAGAGAGCTCCCCGGTGTCCCGTTTCAATTCGTGTCTCAGAAGCCTGCCAGACAGGGGGGCAAGAGTGTACTCGGCCACCGTGAAGGTCGCCTTTTCGCCAATGCGGCGGTCACCGGTTGCCAGCTGTGCAGAGTAACTACCGGGGAGCAGCATGGAGAGAGTTTCGATGCCAACGCCGTCGGCAAGTTCCACATTTCGTACGGTGAAAGGTTCACCATTGCATTCGATTATCAAACGCATATCCTTAGGCGGATTAGGGGATGCTATGAACAAATGAACGTTGTCTTGCTCCGACCTGTAGAGATCGCGATCGGTGACAACGGAGCAGATGGGCTCCAGCTCCCTCGCCTTTGGAGTAATGGTGACGCCCTTCAACTCCACCGGCTTGTCTACCAGGGGCAAGACCCTGCCCTGATCGTTACTCGTTTCAATTAGAAGCCGCTTTAATCTAGCCTGGTCGCTTTTGTTAGCCTTGAGAGCTTTCGGGTCTTCGGCGAAGACGAAGTAATGGCCGATTTTAACGCAGTCAATTGTCATCTGCGCTTGCTTGGAATCCGTCACTGAGATGCCAAATCGATCTTTCATGCTATACGCCTTTCGTTCGTCCTTCTTTCAAAAATGTTATCTCCTCTTCCTTCACCCCTCGCAATAACACCGCTTGAGGCTTGCTTGCATTGGCGGTAAAAAATCGGATGTGTATGATTAATCATGCAATACGAATGCCACAGAATGTTCTAGAAATGCGAAAACCCGCATTATTGTTCCAAAAATAGCCGCTTTCAGGCCCAATCCAAAATCCGCAATCTGCCCTCCGTCCTCTGTCTTCTGTCGTCCGTCTTCTGTCCTCTGTCCTCCGTCCTCCGCCCTCTGACCTCTGACCTCTGTTCTCTTGCTGCCTGCTGCTAGCTGCAATCTGCCAGCTGGATTTAGCTCCATGCCCCATGCTTTTTCGCTATGCGCTATGCGCTATGCGGTAATCAATCCGAAATCCGAAATCCGAAATCCGAAAT
>CAYFXH010000128.1:0-10275 GCA_964346905.1 uncultured Desulfobacteraceae bacterium
ACATCTTACCCATTTCTGGTATTACCAATTTTGGGTAAATTTAGACCCCTGACCTCCTCGCCGCGTCGCCGTGTCCCCGTATCTCCGCATCGTTCCGCCCCGCATAGTACCTAGGAGATGTAACTGCCTGCTGCCCGCTGCCCCCTGCCAGATGTCTTTCCCTATGCCCCATGCTCTACCTGTCCTGAGCCTGTCGAAGGATGCCCTATGCCTTCCGCAATCCCAAGTCCCAAATCTACAATCTGAAATCTGCAAAAAAAAGCGGGGCCTAAGCCCCGCCGAAAACTCCCACTGACTGAACCGGTCCCACCCACAGGATTCGCTTTCGTTGCCATTAACCTACTTGCGAAGGGAAGCGGTAGCAAACGCTTGCAGCCGGCAATGTCCCGACCGCGGCCGGAGAGCCCATGGGAGTTATGTGCAGTTTACAGCGCTCCACTCCAGGACGTCAAGCATTTGTTTGCAGGCCATTTTAATTCCTGCAAACAAATTCGAAATCCGAATATCGAAATCCTAAACAAATTCAAATGACCAAAATCCAAATGACCGAAACACTGACTCGTTTTAGACATTAGAAAATTTGAATTTCTGATTTGTTTCGTGCTTCGTGCTTCGGATTTCGTATTTTATAATTCTTGGTTGCTTTTCCCTGAATCCTCTCTAGACTACCGCTCGCCGTCATCTTTGCTCTGTTCTGGCTTCAGCTCTACGATTGTGGCTCCCCAGCCACCGGATTTGCGAGGTGCGTCGTAAAAGGCAACTGCACGAGGATCACGAGCAAGCAAACCCCGTACCCGGCGGCGAAGCGCCCCAGTACCTTTACCGTGAATGATGCTGACGAGTTTGACGTTAGCTTTCTGTGAGAGGTGAATGAATTCGTCGAGAACCGACGGTAGTTCTTTAGGTGAAAACGTATGTAGATCAAGGGTGTCTCCCGGGTCTATCACTACAGGTTCGGCTTGAGAAGTTTCTTCCAGGGCTCCTTCCCCAGGTCTGGACTCTGAGTGCAAAATACTTTCACTATCCACAAGGTAAAAGCATTCAGCCCCAACCATAATCAGCCGCCCGCATGCTGAGCAGCGAAAACTGATGCTTCGACGGCTCCTGACGTCCTGATGGCAAGATGGACAGGAACCCTCCAACGTTTCAAAGCTCTCAAGAGGATTGTCCAAGACTAACCAAACTCCAATGAGCAGGAGGATAATGCTGATGCCGATCCTCTCCCCGCCTAATAACAGGAAACCACCCGCAGACAAGCAAAGCAGCGACAGCAACCATCGACAGAATTGGAGAAGTCCACGGTTACGAACCTTGAACGCTTTGTCCTCTGTTACACTCACGCCAACGCTTCCTTTAATGCCTTATGCCTTGTGCCCTATGCCTACTCTTTGAAACCATCTCTTGTAATAAGTAGGCCCGGAGCTTAGAATAGAAAGCAAGAGAAAAAAATTGGGACTCCAACATTAGGAGACACTTACGTGTGTAGTAACCACCGTTTAGCCTGTAGCTGTGGTCAAAATCAAGCGAATATCATGTTTAAAAACCACATTTTGCCGCCCATGGTGGTCAGAAACCTCTACTGCCCCGAGTGTTCAAACAACGTAGCCGTTGACGCGGCTTGTATGCTTGTCGACAACGATTGGGTCATGGAATTCGATTTGCCCCTTGCCAAAAGCTTTCTAAAACGCCTCCACGTCGACACCGATTGTCTCAACCCTGCCTTTCTTTTTGATAACGGCTATGCCACCTGGAATGGTCTCACCCCCGATGAACTGGAGCAGAGATTGGCAGAACGACGAGAAATAATCGCACTCGCGGGTCAAGACATGTACGAATATTTGGCTGAAATGAAGCGGTGGGGCTGCGACCGAGTTCAGAAATTTCGTGAAGCTGGTTGGCGCAAGGCCCAGCAATGCTAAAGCATGGTCACCTATTGTTATTCATCAACATCTCAACGAAACGTACCAGCAGCCGGCTTAAGACTAGTGCGTCGCCAACTGGCTCAGAGCGTTTGCCGCCAGAAGTTGGCTTGGTCTGTCTCAGTGCCTTAGGCAACTCCAATTGCATGCCCTGATCTGGCGGAAGATTTACTATATTATCCGGGTTTCGACCTCTTATTCCCGGGGGGGTGATCTCCGGATCAGTGATCCATTGGTACTGGGAAAGAACTGGCTGGGCTAGCTCGATAAAGCGCTGCACCATGACTTGGTGAAGACCTCCTACATAAGCACACTTCTGGCTGCGACCATGACCATGTATTGAAATGGCCGTGTTCACGTGACTGAGAAACCGCAAGAGTAAAGGGTGATTGTCAATTTCCACACCATGGCTGGGTCGGTGCAAGGATAGGTTGCCCGTTGGGAGCCGGCCAGCGTAAATATAGAGGCTGGCACCGCTATAATGGGCTACAAAACGTGCAATTTCCTCAGTGCCAGGCTCGATACCTCCTCCGTGTATGGCCAACAGGCCCAATGAGCCTGCCAGGTGAAGAAACTCACTTGTACTGCCATGTTCATCCATGAGATGAGCTCCGCGCACCACTTTCTTTTAAAGTAGAACCAGATTGGTGTTTCTGCAACTATACCAGAGAAGGAAAACTGAGCAAATTGGAATCAGAGTACTCCCTTAAGCTAATAAGACGCATTAACTATATACTATATTTATAATTTATATTAGCATATTAAGTAATATATGAAGAAAAAGAGTTACCGTCCCAGAGCATACCGGCGCAAACGCAAACGGGCCCGACCAAAAAGGAGTAAGGCTCAGCAGGATCCCCCCCGGTTTAGACCTCGAGCTTCCCGTCAGCTCAAACCATTGCTTGAGCGCATCGGTGTGCCTGAAGTCACGCCTTTTGTGCCCGATCCATTTCAAAAAGAGGCTGTCCTCGCCCTGGAGCAAAATGATGTGCTCGTTACCGCCTCAACCGGCTCAGGCAAGACCTGGATTGCTCTCAAAGCCATGGAGAGGTTATTGGCCAGCGGAGCTCGGAGCTGGTACGCTTCTCCCCTCAAGGCGCTCTCAAATTCAAAGTACACGGAATTTTCCCAGCACTTTGGAGAAAAAAGCGTGGGAATTCTCACCGGCGACCGCAAGGAGAATCCTCAGGCGGACATTATTGTGGGTACCACAGAAATCCTTCGCAACCAACTGTATGATGCCATGCATCGGGGAGAGAACCTTGGCGTCGATTTGGTAGTCTTGGATGAGGCACATTATCTGGGAGATGAGGATCGCGGCGTTGTCTGGGAAGAGGTAATGATTTATCTACCAGAGCAGGTGCGACTGCTGCTGCTCTCAGCCACAATTTCCAATGCTCCTCAAATCGCAGGTTGGCTGGAATCGGTCCGTCAAGTTCCTTGTAGGATAGTGACAGCCCACAAAAGACCTGTCCCGTTGTATCCCCTCTTCATGTTTCCCAATGGCGAGGTCACGCCACTCGTCCAACGGAGAAAAATGGCAGGTAAGGTTCGCCACTTCCTCCAGCACAGCCCTCAAACCGGACTCACTCCCCGACAAGGAGTTGCCAATTTTTCTCAGATTATAGCTGCACTTCGTCATTTCAATCTGCTGCCGGCCATCTTTTTCCTGAAATCTAGAGCAGACTGCAACCAGGCCCTACTCGCCTCACTCCCCCGCATCAGCCCTAACGAGAGCGACGAACAAAACCGTCGCTTTCATGGACGCCTCCGCCAATTGCTGGAGGCTCATCCCTACCTTAAAAAACACCGACAGCTCAGTTCTCTTCGCAACGGACGGGTCGCTGCTCACCACGGCGGCCAACTACCCCAATGGAAGGTCCTGGTGGAGGCTCTCATGAATGAGGGGGAGCTTGAAGCCATCTTCTCCACTTCCACTGTGGCTGCTGGAGTCAATTTTCCAGCCCGTACCGTTGTTCTTTCCCAGAGTGATCGCTTCAACGGACGCGAATTTGTTTCACTCAGTGCAACGGATTTACTTCAGATGACTGGCAGAGCCGGTCGTCGGGGCATGGACCAGGTGGGCTTTATGCTTGTCCTCCCAGGTCCCCATCAAGATCCAAGCCTCATTTTTGATCTCCTGCACTCGTCCTCTGAACCGGTCGACAGTCAAATACAAATCACCTTCTCCATGGTCCTGAATCTGCTGCTTTCTCATCGACCTCGAGAAATAAAAGAACTCCTAGCTCGCTCCTTTGCCACCTATCAAAACGTGAAAGAGCATGGAGATCTAATCGAGGAATTGCAGCTATTAGAGAAGGATGTAACCATGGAGTTGGGGGCAACAGGATGCGGCGACTTGGATGAGGTCTTGGACACCCTGTCCAGAAAGCGCAAACTGGAGCAAGAACTCAAAGAAGCCCGCCGAGAACTGCGCCGGAACTGGGATCCTCTCTCCAAGCAGGCATATCTGACCCCTGGCAGGCTGTTTCGCGGTAAGAAGAAAGAGCTTTTTGTGGCACTGGCTCAGGAGAGTCGAAACGGTATAAAGGGGGTCATTGCCATTCGGGTCTGGCCGCGGCCCCGTTTGCGCCGTGGCCGGTTGCCTAAACAATGGTTACGTTTAGAAAAAGTTGTCTCTCTGCTGAATGCGTGCTTTGACCTAGCTGCATCGGATACACCGGAACACTTACTGGAGTCCGTACTCACCACTCCGCTAGATTCTCATGCCATGCTGGAGATTAAAGAACCTCTGCCCTATCCAGAGCAAGAGGTTTGGGAAACACTGAAAGCACGAGTCGAAGAAATCCAAGCTGCCATAGCAGCACACCCCTGCGGCCAATGCCCACACTTGGGCAAATGTGAGCCGCAAAAACGCAGCCGGTTCAAAGAGAACATCAATAAAGTCCTAAGTTTGCGCCATCGTTTGAATAATGTTACCGATCAGCTCTGGAACGAGTTCAATCGCCACTTCAACTTTCTAAAAGAAGAGGGCTACTTGAACGAGGCAGGTCTTCTTAGTGCTGATGGAATCTGGGCTTCACAGCTCCGGCTCGACCAACCTATGATGATCGCGGAGTCTATTCGCCGCGACGTTTTCCCCCATGATGACCCGGCAATGCTGGCCGGGCTCATTGCCCCCTTCGTCAGCGACCGAGACAATCATGGCGAGCAGTTAGAGCGATTGAGGCTGCCCAATCAAACACTGGCCCAAGCCTTCGCTGAAATGGTCTCTGCTTTGCAGCCTCTGCGCCACCGTTTGCGCCAGCAGGGCTTTGTGGTGAGCCCCCTATCCTTCTGGCCCGCGGCCGCAATCTATTTCTGGGTTTCAGGAGCAAGCTGGGAGGAATTAGCGGAGGTTTCTGGTCTGGACGAAGGCGATCTGGCCATGCTGATTTACCGCACCGCAGATAGCCTCCGTCAACTTGAAGGACTCAACTGGTCTCACCCACGCCTAGCTACCAGTGCCACGCAGGCGATTCAACTCCTATTACGAGAGCCGGTGCTGGTTCCCACTTAATACTCCGCCGCAATCAAGGATTGCGTCGGAGTCAGCACGCAGCACGCAGCTGGCAGCCGGAACATTTCTCTTTTTTCATTTCTCATTGCGCATTTCTCATTGTCCACTGAAGGATAACAGTTATGACGTTGTTCTATTTAGGATGAAAGGTGATAATTGGGAAAGGTTAATTTGTGGGACTAATTTTATGGCCAACCACGAAATGAGAAATCTAATGTAGGCACTACCTATCAAAAAATCTGTTTTTGCTACCTTTCCGGCTTTTTTCACCTTTCACGCCGGCAAGCAGCCTGAAGTGAATTGCAAAAAGAAAGCGGTAAATGGTAAGAGGCTCTATATTCTCAAGGAAAACCGCTTACCGATTACCGCCTACCAGAGGCTATGCCTCTAATATCAGGCAAGTTCCAGGATCTTCTCCAGCTTGTAATAATCCTCTTCATTCAAAGCTAGAAACTTCAGACCCATACCTGTTGGGTGAAAGGTGGCCTCCACGGGGTGTACCCAAACTACTTCGGCCAATGCCGTAACCATCTCGAGCGCCTCGGGAACTTCAATTGAAACAAACATCTCATATCCTACTTCATATGGCGTCGACGTGGTTACCGAAAGGCCTCCCTCGGAAAGATCTTTTAGGCCACCCAGCAAAATACCGCCGTTAGTAAAGATCTTAACTTCACCATCCATATCTTTGCGCCGAAAGCGCCGGGACTCTTTCATTTCTTTTCACCTACTTCCTGCTCGGAGTCTTTTTTCTTTACAATCACTTCTTTGACATCTAGGGTGATGGGACCTGCCAGATACCCTGTCACCGCCTGAACAACGAGTTCTTTCAGGGTGATCCCCTCTAAAGCAGCGCGAGACTTAGCCTGCTGGCGCAACTCTTCGGGAAAGTTTTTGAGAGTCAGTGTTCCCATGCGTCATCCCCTCTCAATTTCCACTCACGGCTTTATTAGTATCAGAGAGAGGCAAAGACCGCAAGGAAAAGGTTACCCATAGGCATTTTAGATTGCAGAGTCTCGTGAATTTTCCGATTCGAGTTGCGCCAATCTCAAATCTAAAATCTGCAATCTAATATCCGTAATCGCTAAAACTCCATCACTTCAAATACACTCGCCAACATCTCAGGCCGTACCGAGAGGACATGGTGTAACTGTTTAGAACAAACCATATGAAAGATGGCACGTATGTTGCTTAAATCCAACACGTTATGTGGTCCCCAACGCCAAAAAAATCTGAAGAGAGGGATTGGGTTTTAGTAAATCTTTGCGCCCTCCTGTTGATTTGTGCCGGGTCATTCTGGGGTATTGCCGTGGGATCCTGGCTGCTCGGCAGCGGAGGGGGTATCTTGGGACTAGTAGCAGGGGCCTTGTGGGGATTCCATGTGGCAGAAGGCTTCGTATTTTTACTGAAAACCTGGGAAGATAAATACACTGAGACCTTTGAGCAAGACTACACGACCCTCCTCGCTCTCTCCGACAGAGCTTCCATATCCAGCTCAAAACGGCGCGGGTTTTCTCGGATTTTGGGCAGAAAATCAGCCAGACCATCCCCCTCGGAGCCCGATGATTCCATTGGTCTCGAAGACATTCATCGTCGCCTCAAGGAGATCAATTCCCAACTCTGGCGAGAGTTGCGTATAGGCGTTCTTGCGAGTTGTCATGCGGGTCTTTATAGAGTCCAACTCGACGAAGCAGAGGAAAGTCTTGATTGGCGAGAGGTTAATCGCAAAACGGTTGCTGCCCTGCACCGATTCGAAACCGCCACAACCGATGCAGAGCGCCGCGCCAGCCTCAACGAAGCGCTTGACCGGATCGGGCAAAAGCTGCTGCTGGTCCAGAAAGCTGCCTTACGCAAAGCAGACAAGCTAAATAAAGCGGAAGAGCGAGAAATTCAAAAAAATGAAGCGGAACTCTGGCGCCTTTCCCGCCTCGACCGGTTGTCTCCATCCTAGTGCTCAGATTCGAAAATACCCTGACTTAACAGAAGCCCACAGACCTAAAATTCTTTCCACCCTTGTCATCACAAGAACTGAATCTGCCGTAAATCAAGCAGATTGGCTCAAATGGAGCATCTGCGCAAAAGTTTCTTTCGGTTTACATCTGGATGAGTATACTAGAGGTGAAGATCCGAAGCTCTTGTTGCAGACAGAAATAGACCCTAAATCCATTACTCCAACACTCCACTACTCCAGGAATAATGGAGCATCCATGTCCAAAGTTAACGCGGACATACTCATTGTCGGTGGAGGCATCATCGGCCTCACCATCGCCCGAGAACTGGTACAAAACGGCTATGAAAAAATCATCATCATTGACAAAGAGAAAGATCTGGGAAAACACGCCTCCGGGCGCAACAGCGGTGTGCTCCACGCCGGTATCTACTATGCCCCAGACAGCCTGAAAGCCAGATCGTGCTTGCGCGGCAATTTCCTAATGCGAACGTACTGTAAAGAGAAAGGTCTCCCGCTATTGGAAACTGGTAAGGTGATTGTCACGAAACGCGAGAATGAAATTCCCATTCTAAAGGAGCTGTACCAGCGGGCAACCGCCAACGGCGCCAAGGTAGAGATCATAGATGAACAGCAACTCAACGAAATCGAGCCCAGCGCGCGAACCCGGCAGCTCGCCCTATTTTCTCACCACACCGCCGTGGTTGATCCAAAAAAAGTTGTCAGGACTCTGAAAAAGGACCTTGCTACTTCAGGCAAGGTTCAGTTTCTTCTCGACTGTACCTTCTTAGGTATCAGGGGTAATTCCACCGCTATTACCACCTCAGGCGATATTGGATTCAGATACTTCATCAACGCGGCCGGAGCCCATTGTGACCGTGTAGCGCGCTCTTTCAGCGTAGGTTTGAACCTCCGAATGATCCCTTTCAAGGGTATCTACAAAAAGTTGAAACAAAGCAAATCACACCTCGTACGGGGGAACATATACCCTGTTCCGGACATCCGTAATCCTTTTCTCGGCATTCACTTCACTCGAAATGTCCACGGTGAAGTGTACCTCGGCCCAACTGCCATTCCAGCCTTGGGTCGGGAAAACTATGGGATATTACAGGGAATCGATGTGGAAGGGTTCGCCATTATCTACCGGGACGCGGTTCTCTTTTGTGTCAACCCGAAGTTCAGGGATGTTGCCCTGAGGGAACCGAAGAAATATCTCACAACGTTTTTCTTCAGCAGTGCGGCTGAACTTGTGAAAAAGCTGGAGCCTAGAGACATCGAGCCTGCAGATAAGGTGGGTATTCGGGCTCAATTGGTGGACTGGGAGAAAAAAGAACTGGTGATGGATTATCTGGTGTTAAAAGAAGGAAACAGCATTCACATCCTCAACCCTGTCTCCCCAGCCTTCACCAGCTCCATGGACCTAGCACGAACCATCGTACGGGATTATTTTGATTAGTGAGAGGTAAACGGTAGACCGTTGAAGTCGTTGAAATCGTTCAAACCGTTAAAGTCGTTCAAACAGCAAGATCGCGGCTAAAAGCCGCTCCCACAGCAGAATCTCTGTCTTCTCTCCTCTGTCCTCTGCCTTCTGCCCCCTGATCCCTGACCCCCGAGTCCTTTCTCGCCTTTCTCGCCTTTCCCGCTTTTCTCGCCTTATCGCTATGCGCTCTGCGCTATGCGCTATGCTATAACTGCCTGCTGCCCCCTGCTAGCTGCCCTCTGCCTTACCCCTCTCTTTTAAATTATTTCTTAATTTCCGATGTCAATTTGGCGTGAGATCTTCTGGGCAAACCCTTAGCATGAGGGACGTGGATAAGGTGGAGGTGAGAGTTAAGCCATTCCCTCTTTTCTTTGCTCATTCTGTTTCGGCCTAGCATCCGCTCTTCCTCCAAGAGCACCATAACGCGTTCACGTTTGAATTCCTGACTGTAGACAGCTTTCCTCGCCTCAAATAACTGCTTTCCCCGCATAATTCCTTTTTCCGTAAAGATGAATTCCTCCAATATCCGTTTTCCGGGCCCCCAGACATCTAGATAGGCTTGCTGCATGGCTACATAGTCTGTCAAGATGGCCTCAACCACTTCATGCCTGGAGATGTTAAGCATTGAGCTGTAATGATCAATTAATCTTTGGACAGGTTTCTCAAAATCCGTAGAAAGCATGACTTTTTGGCGAGCCAGATCTGTCATGGACATACCTTTGCTTTGGGCCTCATCCTCCAGTTTCTTCCAGGTCTCTTCCGGCAGCCTGAACCCTAAAGTTTTACTGGCCATGGCTGAACACCTCATCTTATGCAGTGTTAACATAGCTGTTAGCAAGATCTTCTGCTAACATAGTAGTTAGCGCATGCTAACACTCAAGTTAACGGCTGTCAATTGGAATATTCTGAATGGTTTTTTGGGGTGGTAGATATGGGTGTGTGATGTGTGGTGCAAGATGTTGGATGAGAGATGTGGGATAGAGTTTACTGCTTACCTTTCACCATTTACCATTTCAAATTTACACTCAATCAAAAGTTTAATATGTTGATCTTCCTCAGCAATTATTTCATCCAGCTCTTTCATGGTCTCAGGATTCTCTATAAAGGACTGAAGCATCTGATAAAAGAGAATGGTGTCTTTCTCGTGCTCAATGGCCAATTCTATCAGCTCCTGTGCGCTGTCTATCTTTGAAAGATCGACTTCAGCCAAAGAAAATCTTTGATCGCCTACCAGACTTCTCAAAGCCTCTCCACTAATCTCTCCCCTTTCGCCGTCTGCTTCTGTCTCTTCCGCAACTCTCTTTAGCTTTTCAAACCACTGTGCGTGGTTGCGTTCTTCATCCGCCAGGCAAACGAGAACCGGCTCAAGGGACGGAGTTGACATCTTTGCGACCGCCTCACGATCAAA
>CAYFXH010000128.1:10285-10757 GCA_964346905.1 uncultured Desulfobacteraceae bacterium
AGGTCTCAGCATTTTTCTCTAGCTGGATGGCCATGTCTATTATCTCTCGAATTGAGAACATATGCACCCCAATTCAGGAATTAGGGAATTTTGAAATTGAGGACTTGAGCCACCTGGGGCCAATGAATTCCTTAATCTCGAAATTCCTATATTTTATTTAAAGAACGATATGGGACTAATGTCGGCCATCGTTCTGAGACCGGCCGGAGCTTTAATCACTACGGGTATTGCATTCACAATGATGGCACAAGTCGCAGTGTCTCCGTTCACACCTTCCCTGATGGCCATGTCTATGTCTGGTTTTCCTTGGATAAAAACCCTATCACGTGGTTCCGACTCCCCTATGGTGGCCCTGAATATCAGTGTGATTACCTCTTCGCCTCCTAGATACCCCTTACCGATCTGGTTGACCCCGAGCGCCCTACCCGGCGCGATGATACGATAGGCGGTGGCTATTTGACCTGTGGCGATT
>CAYFXH010000128.1:10767-11073 GCA_964346905.1 uncultured Desulfobacteraceae bacterium
GTTCGACAGTGTCTTCCGTTTTGTCCAACTGCCAACCTATTCTCGACGCAACTAGATGCATAGACTCAGTTAGTCCAACATGCCTCAGATTTCCCTCTTCTACTCTCTGCTCGAACTCCTCCAAAGTAAGCCCGGCGCCAATTTTCTCCTGAAACGGCAGTCTTCTGAACTGGGCATCCTGAATGCGCTCCACCGTCACACGTTTCACATCTCTACAGACGCCGGTTATTACTAAGGGCAGAAAGTCCATCAGAAATCCAGGATTCACTCCCGTAGACAAAACGGAAACGTTGTGCTCTCTTGCGG
>CAYFXH010000128.1:11083-12656 GCA_964346905.1 uncultured Desulfobacteraceae bacterium
AGCCACGGATACATGAGCTCCTCGCAAGTGGAAACAACGTTTTTTCCGCGGGAAACGATTTCCATGATCTGCGGACGAATCCTCTCAAGGCTTGACGTGGTCGTAAGTACCACAACATCCGCATCTACTTTTTCAAGCAAATCTCTCGAATTAGCGGTAACATTCAAGCCCAGTGGTGCATTCAACTCTGCCAGATGGCCAACATCAGTGCCAACTTTTTGGGGATCGGCATCAATGGCTCCAACTATGTCGAAGTGAACCCTCTCAGTCAAATATTGAACGACCTTGCAACCAATAGGTCCTAATCCGTACTGCACTACCCTGATCTTTCCGTCCATGTCCTTCCCTCTCAACATCTGCGCCTAGCAATCCCCATAACAGTCGACGAAGATTAATCCTTGTAACATAACAGGTCAACCTGAAAGAAATTTTTTTTAAAACCATTCGGGCGGGGTTTATCCCCGCCCGAACAACCGTTACAATACTTTCCCGTTATTCTGCCCTGTGGCACGGTCTGGGAAAACGAAAGCAAGATAGGAATCTGTTTAACAAGAAACGATATAGGCGAGTTGGTTCCTGTTAATCAGGAAAAATAACCTTGCACTTTAGCCCTGCCGGCAACTTATAGCCAGGGTTGGGCAGTTCCAACCGCACCCCAAATGTGCCACTTGCCGCATCGATGACCTGGTCGACGATCTTCACCTTTGCGGTATAAATTCCTCCCACTGGTTCTTCTGGTTGTACTTCAGCTTGCATCCCTACCTTAATGGAACCAAAGAACTCCACAGGAACAATAGCCTCTACGTTAAGTGGGTCAATCTGGGCAATCTTTAAAATGGGTTGTTCTTCTACGAACTCCCCCGGGGCGAGGAATCGCTCTACCACAACACCTTTAATTCGATCAGTGAAGGCCAACTGTGCTTCCTTCGATCTGATGGCTGTGTATATCTCTGCCCGAGCTTGGGCGAGCTCCATTGTAGCTTTCTCCACCCCAGACTGGAGCGTGGCCACCACCTGACCCTCCTTCACAAAATCGCCCCGATCCACGTCCACAGTCTCGATGATCCCCCTCACCCCGCTGCCAACATTAGCCACCATGTATGGTTCAATCAACCCATCCAGCTCAGCAGATTTAGCTTCAGCAGATAAGAGCAAGGCAATCAGTAATGGCACAATAACTATGGCAAACAGCATAGATAAAGATCTCATCGGCAGATTCCTTTTCTATCGTCTCTTAGTAAACCACCTATTCTAAACGCCTGGGAGGTGGACGGTTTCATGAGCAGAAAAAAGCGGATAGGCAAAAAATATCACTATCCGCCTATAAACATAGAGGTTTAATTCCCACGTCAAACCAGCTCATAGGTTTACTGTATAGTAGAACCGGTCGGACGTCGGACATCTACATCCAGGGCGCCATAACGGCACTCATAGTCCCGCACCACATTGTCCAGTAAGACAGCCAGCCTCTTCGCTGCGAAGGGGCTCATAACGATTCTGTCGGAGAGCTGGACCGTTACCTCTTTCTGGCCGGAGTGCCATGCCTGGTTCATCCCAAAAAGCAGGACGATTT
>CAYFXH010000128.1:12697-12965 GCA_964346905.1 uncultured Desulfobacteraceae bacterium
AAAATCAATTTCGCGCCTTTCGGGCTAATCGATATTAGATACTGAATGCTGGCTGCTCGATACAGGATGGTAGAAAAAACCTCGAAACTTCAAGTATAGAACCTTGAAGCTTATTAAATCCCAAAATACCAAATGTTTTAAATAATTACAAGAGTTTGACCCACTGCCGTGACACAGTGAAGATTCTGACCCCAAATACTATGGTCCCCCTACCCGCTCCCCCGTCTCTCAGTGAATTATTAATATCAACCAAAGCAAGCAAAAAGCC
>CAYFXH010000129.1:0-12859 GCA_964346905.1 uncultured Desulfobacteraceae bacterium
AGCCGACCATCACCCTTACCAACCGTCAGATGATCACCCCACGAGACACTAACTGTGTTGCGCTGCTCCATAACGAAGTACCAAGTCTGCTTTAAAATCCCCCCTAACCCCCCTTTATCAAAGGGGGGCTCCATAGAGTAAAGAATCCAGGCCCAGAGGACCTGGCCTTAACCCTGCTCCTGGAAGGGGCTACAAAATTGCCGGATCCAGTCTCCCCGGTCAGCACTCTGCAGTCAACTATCAGCTATCAAGTCGTTGAAAATACGAACCGCAGAACCGCAGAACAAGAAACCGCAGAACGTCGAAGTGAAAAACATTGTATTACTTCTTTCAAACACTTCTGCAGTTCGAAATTCCTTGTTCGATATTCGATATTCAAAATACAAAACAGGCTGAATCCCGCTCCAAGCGGGACTGAAACTTCGGCACTATATAACTTCAGGCAGAACCAACTGTCTCTGACCACGCCCAAAGGACGAACGTCTCGGCTCAGTACAGTCTTTCGCAGATATCCTGTGGGATTAAACCCCACGAGAAACGGTGGTGTCTTTGATGTAATGTTTCGTAAACACCGCATTAAAACGATAAATTTAACAATCAACCCATGAAACTGTTACCCATGTCTCAGGTACACAACCCAAAAACTGTTACCTATGTCCCCGGTCCATACCCCCCTTCATCAAAGGAGGGTGAAATACCTGGAATCACTTCACAATATCCCCCTTCCATAAAGGGGGATTTTGTCTCTGCGCTAGAAGTTCTCCAAACCAATTAGACAATTACAATCAACAAGCATAGCTTAACTACATCATCCCTTCAATGAATGGGATGGTTTGTGAAATCACTAGACAGTGAATTCGCTGGAGATGGCTCGCTACTCTCTGAGCATGTTCTGAAGTTTTTTTTCATGTCTTTTTCTGAGCTTGTAGAGAACCTTCATCATGGGCCCTTCTATCTCTCTGACGCTAAAATTTCGCCGCTGGGCATAGTGATTTAAGAATCCGGCCAGAATAGTTCCATTAACTCCTGCTTCCAGTCCGGACAGCACAAATCGTCCAAGGTCGCGAGCAACCGCTTTAAGTCTCGGGGCCCGACCATGTAGTTTAGCTGCGTCCAGATCTACAAACCACAGCCGATTTTCCTCTTCATGAATCAGGATATTGGACCATTTAAGGTCGCCGTGGGTTGTACCGCTATCGTGGAGCGCAGCGATATCCCCAGCAAGAGTTCCGATTAACCCACCAGAGGCAAGCCTTCTGGTCAATTGCTCTGGATGTCTGGCCAATTCACTCAAACCAGAACACCGCGACACAACGTCACAAAAAAAGTAGCCCTTCAGACAGAAAGGGCCTTTCTGTTTGATCAGGTATCCTTCCGGTTCCGGAATCGGGATTCCGTGTTCACGCAGATGCAAAGAGACCTGCCACATAAGATGAGCGCGATGTTTGCGAAAGAGGGGCTTTAAGGAGTGAACTGCACCCTTGTAACGAAATTCCTTGACGTAGAGACCCTCTGCTTCTGCATCGTTTTTGAAAAGATCGAGTTTCACCAGCGTTGATCGCGTCGAACTGCTTGATTTGAGGAGGGAACCACTGTCCTGAAAAAGTGTGTCGGGATCCCCGTCATTTTCAAGAAAATGATCGAGCCTTGAATCAATGACGACCATACCCCTGTAAGGACCGGATGAAACCTTTCGCACTGCAACCCGAGGTAGTTCGGTCATGTGTTTGCTTGCCCTGCCCTTTTCTCTTTCTCGGCTTTAATGATCAACCGCTCTGCGGTTCTCTGCTGGACTTTTTGAAGCAAAGCCAACTTCTCCGCGGGATCTAATCCTCCATATGCCTCGCAATAGGCTTGGAAGAACCTTAGCCTATCCTGACGGCTAATCTGAGGAGACTGCAGCATATTGATCTGGACAAGATTCTTTCGTATGAGTCTCGTTGGGATCTTCGTGAAAAGAGTATTTCTTTCGTTATCGAGAAAGTAAAAAATGACACCATCCTTCGATTCTTTGACCAGTATGTTATTTGCGCGCAGATCCCCGTGGCAGACACCATGTTTGTGTAGTTCGCCTATTATGTTGCCAAATTTCTTAATGAATATTCTCTTCGCCAGTATCTCTCCTCCTGACAGCGGTTGCTGCCAGTATGTACGAATGTAATCCCCCAAACCCAGTGCGCTAATTCCCTCGCTAATCATAAAATGGCGGTTCCCCTGTTTTCCCCAGCAGTAGACAACCGGAGTGGGAAAACCTCTCTGCCTCAGTATTTCTCCTTTGCGTATAGCCCTCTGGCACCGACTGCCCCGAAAGAGGTTCTTGATCCCTTCAAAAGGAGATCTATCCAAAAACTCTTTGTAATAGACAGGGTGTGGCTGCAACCGTCTAGCCACAACGCTGTTGGCTGAACTATCGACCCACTGCCAACCTGACGGCAATTCTCCATCGAGCAGGATTCGTACTGAGTCTGCATATTGATCTCTTTCAGGTCCCGAGATGACAAATTTCATATGGTCCGTCTCTTGGCGAATCGCTCTCGTTGAACAACAGCCGTTACTCTTTCAGCAACTTGTAGCTTCCCCTACCCGAAAGCCTGTCAGTGACCTTTGTAACGAATACGGTCTTAAGCAGGAGCCACTTCTCTCGCCGTGTCAGTTTGGTTCTCCACGAATGAGAAGACAGGTCCAAGGAAACTGGATGTTTCTGTATGCGGTCAGCCATAACTTCAGGGTGTGTTCCTTCATAAACCACCACGAACTGTCGGGGAAAGTACTCATAGAAATTAATGTTCAGATGTTCCAGAGGTCTTTCGCTGTGGTATCTGTGTCTTGTTTGCCATTTTTCTTGCAGGGTCTTCTCAGACCCTACTTGGCCGTAATGAAACAGTCGAGCTCCTGTGTCCACAACGCGGATTCGTCTTCCCTTCTCCTTATATTTTGGGTGGACGGTAAAGCCTGCGGCATCGCCCCGGGACAATACAAAGTGATGGGGCTTTACCAAGCGACACCTTCTCTGACCTCGATAGGGATATACGTTCAACAGGGTTCTATAGTCTCCCCAGAAATCCAAATGCCAGAGGGCCAACCCTTCCACGCGATCATCATCCACATATCTACCCGCGCAGTCCATGATCAACGGGAGGTCATCCTCATGGACCACTTCATCTGCCTGCAGATAGAATGCCCAGCTCCCCGTGCAATTGAAGAGGGCAATGTTGGTCTGCTGCGCAAACAGGTAGCCGCCCGTATCTAGGTTTGGATTCCACTGGCTTTCAATGATCTTAATTTTCGGATCCGCGATGGACGCTATAAGGCTCCGCGTGCCATCATCATCTGGTCCCACATTTACGATAAACTCATCCACAATCGGCAGGATGGATGTGATGCTCTCAACAACCGGATAATCAAATCTTACGGCGTTAAACGCAAATGTAAATCCGGAGATCTTCACCGTTTTTCTCACTGTTGCCCGTACATTTTTTCTGTGTGTCGGGCTATCTTATTGCATTTCTTGATGATGAGCCGGATTAAAGTCTTATGACGGGCTGAGAGGCGGCTTATCTGCATATAACGTTTGTAAAAAGCAAGCCGTTCCCCGTGGGTAACCGGCACTTCAAGGGACGAGAACAGCAGCGCAGCCAGATCTTTCACCATCCATCTTTTACCAACGCTATCCCGGACATCGACTCGATGAAGATCGACAACATAGAGTCTTTCCTTACTGTCCAGGAGGATGTGACAGAGATAATAGTCCCTGTGGTTTATGCCGGCATCGTGCATTTTCCGGGTGATGTCCGCGAGATTCCTGAGAATACCCCTTTTTTTCTCCAACAATTTCCCCCGGCAGGGTGTAAGGGGGTTTGCCTTGAGAAAGTCATTGAGACGAGTAGCCTCACCCAGATCACTGGTAAGGAGAAATGATTCCTTCTCGATCCTCCAGAGAAACGGTTTGCTGCCAGCACATATGGGTATCATCGTTGGAATGTTGTGAGCGTGAAAAGCCAACAGTGCCCGCCATTCGTTTAATGCGCCCACGGGGAATCGTAACCTAAGAAACTGCTTCAAGATTTCCCGGATCCCCGGGAACAGATGTTTTTTGACGTATACAGGAGTACCTCCCAAGTCCAACCGTTCAGTTGACCTTTCTTTAACAGCACTTTTGACCATCATCCCTTCCAACCGCATAAAGTCATCGAAGCAGGCTAAACCTGCGGCATCGAGGAATTCTGAAAAATCCTTGTTGATATAAAGATTCCCCTTCTTAAACACCTGGATTTTCATTGGTTAATTCTTATCCTCGAGTGCTTTCTCGTATGCAAGAATGGTTTCCTTCGCGTTTTTCCGAACGGTCAGAGACGCCACCTGCTCTTGCGCCACAGCGCCCATCGATCTCCGCAATTCTCGATCTTGAAGAACCTCCAGCCAGTTGGCTAAGGCGAGGGTATTCCCAGGGTGATCCATCACAAAACCTGATCTACCGTGCGAGATCAACTCACTGGCTCCAGTTGCTCGCGTCACAATAATAGGCAGACCACAGGCCATGGCTTCAAGGCAGGCATTTCCGAGTGGTTCGTAATACGATGGCAGGACAAAAACGTCGGCACATCCATAAAAGGAAGGCATACCGTCCTGAAATCCACAAAAAAGAGAGATTTCATCCAGCCCGAGCTTTCGCGCCAACCGTTTGTATCGAGATATGTTTCCCTTGCCAACAATCAGTATTCGATATTTCTCTTTGTTTCTAAGGTGAGATACAGCTCTGAGCAGGGGGGCCAATCCCTTGCGCGCGAAATTCATTCCCACAAACAAAACAACAATAGCCTTGCTGCTGATTCCCAGGGTCTGGCGTAGGTGTGTTCCTCGATTGCGAACTGAACCATTGAAAACATTAAAATTTACTCCACAGTAGATCACATCGATATTGTTGGGGGGAACGTTATAGTAGGTGATTGCGTGCTGTTTGCATAGATGTGAGATGGCGATAATCCGTTTGTAATTTCCCGGAGCAAATACTTTCTTTTCTATCTTCAGTAGTACCCGGTGTCTTGGAGAGATAGTATTCCAAAGGCGAGTGAGGGTGCTACCCGAATGTACGTCCAGCCAGTGTTTGTGGATTCCGTCACCCATGCGGTAGACGTCCTGGGGATATATCTGCGAAAGACCGTTGACAATGTCAAACTGGTTCTGGCTCAGGGCAAATCGAACGTTTTGGGCAAATATCCAGCTCTGTAGACCGAAGGGTTTCAACGGCACCGCTACCGTATGAAAAGAAAGTCCTTTCAGGGGTTCGTAGCGGTGAGCAAAAACATGGACGTCATGGCCAAAATCTCGTAAAGCCATGGCCAAGTCCACAGCATATCGTTCGCCACCACCTCCTTTTGGCGAGAAATCTTTCCTGACAAGCGCAATTTTCACGAAATCTCAATTCTCAATGTTTTTGCCGGTAAAAATAGTGAGCTGGTTCGGAGTACTAGACTCCCACATCAAGGAAGGACCAGCTCTGGTGCAACCTAAAACCGTGGCCTCTGGGCTCGGATTCTTTCCTTGCTGTACCTAAGATAAAGGCTTGGCCTCATCAATTAGCATGATGGGAATATCGTCTTTGATTTCATAGAGAAGCTTGCACTGATCACAGATTAAACCATCTCCTGAGTCATTCAAATAGATCTCTCCCTTGCATTTTGGACAGGCCAAAATGTCCAACAACTCTTTGCTTATGGCCATTTTCTACTCCTTTTCCAGTTGCTCAACCACGGCCCGAAAAACGTCATCAACTTCAATAGCTGTCATGCAGTCCATCGTATCGCAAGTCCTCTGAAAACAGGGACTGCAATCGTGATCCATCCTCAAGACTCGGTGCCCATTGCCGTGGGGACCAGTACGCCAGGGCGCGGTGGGACCGAAAAGTGCCACCACAGGTGTTCCAACCGCCGCAGCCAAGTGCATCGGTCCACTGTCAGTGGCGACAACAACCGCAGACTGCTTGTAGAGGTGAGCCAACTCCCTAAGACCTGCGGTGCCAGCCCAGTTAAAGAGTTGGCGGGCCCCAGCGTTTTGTATGATGCGGGAAATCGCGTCTCGATCCTCGCTAGCGCCAGTGAAAACAACTGTAGCCTGAAGACGTCTCACCATAGTATCAGCCAGACTGGCGAAGTTTGCTTCGGTCCAGAGCTTGGTCTCCCATCTACTGATGGGATGGCAAGCCACCAGTGGACCTCCACTATTGTCGGTAATTTCCGCGATTCTTTTTTTAAAATGGTGTCCTTCAGAAGATGTCCAGGGATCACGAACGCGAACATTGTCTAGCTTGGCCCCCAGATAACGCGCCACCACCAGATATCGTTCCAGGGCATGCTGATCTGGATCATACGGCGGCAGCCTTTCGTTGAGAAATCTCCAGCTGCCCTCCCGGGTACGATCAAAGCCTATCTTTCGAGTCCCCCGAGCCAAACCCACCCAGACTGCGCTTTTCAACAGTCCTTGAAGGTCTATGATAATATCGTAGCGTCGGCTGCGTAATCGGTGACAGAATCTCATGATATCCAAGGAGATAGCCGGCCACAATAATGGATTCCTCACCTTCTGTAGCCAAGACTTTCGGTGACAAACAAGAACCTCATCAAGCCTTGGATAGTATTCTAGCAGTTCGGCTGCCCCTTCTTCTACCAGCCAGGATATGTGAGCCGTGGGGTAGTGGCTTCTGAGGGCTTCAAAGGTAGGTATTGTCTGAACCACATCCCCTAAAGCACTGAGCTTGACAATAAGGATATTCATCTTGGACCACAGAGCGTCCAGAGGTCACGGAGTTTTATACAATAACCCTTCGAGTTCCGTGCCTCAGGAGCTGCTGACTGAAGTTAATAAAAAGTTTCAACTTTATTATAGAAATTCTATAATAATCAATTATTTGTACGTCTCAAATAGGCAAAATTCTGTCCGCTGTTTTCATTTCCAGGATAATACTATCTTCAACGTGGTTTACTATTGCTAGGCAAATCAGCAAGTATCCAGTCTACAGCCTCTCCGAGATCTTTCGCCACAAAATCGGCCTGTGCCTTACAACTGGCCCCAAAAAATTCGAGTTCCCCTTTACCGTAACCTGTAAGAACCAATATCGCTTTAGCCCCGGCATTCCGGGCCATCTCAATATCCTTGAACCGATCCCCGACTACGTAGCAGCTTTTTGGGTCGAGCTCCAACTCCCGAGCAGCCTGCTTGATGAGACCGATTGCCGGTTTACGGCAGTCACAACCTTGGAACTCCCCTTCTCCTGGTGGACCATGTATACAGGTGTATATGCCATCCAAGAAGGCGCCCTCTTCTTCCAATAAACGGCTCATCTTTTCATGAACCTCATCCATGAGGTCCACGGGAAAATAGCCGCGGGCCACCCCTGACTGGTTGGTAACCACTACCGCCTTCAGACCACTTTGATTAATCCTCCGTATTGCTGCTGCCGCACCGGGCAGGAGGACGAAGCGGTCTGGATGATTGATGTACCCCATCTCCTCGTTGACGGTACCATCACGGTCCAAAAACACCGCCGGACGCATTTGAGCTCCTACCTATATGTGCCAGTGAACTCCGAGGACACAAACGACAGAGAAAACGCCTGACTACCTTACCCGAGAGAAAAATCGCTCTCTGAGGGAAAAAATCCCTTCGCGCTCACTGATTTAACCGCCAAAATCAAGATTTCATCGATTCTTGTTGGCACAAACCAGAGCAGATTACCCACGAGCCCATTCGTCTCATTGATTGGGCTGGTTTAATAAAACGCTCTTTTTGCTCATGAGTAACAAAGGATATCTGCCTAGGTAGCCTGCCTGGTGAATTTCAAAAAATTCTTTAGCGCTTTCAACGAAATGTTGAGCGCTATAAGGATAGGTTTTTTTCATTCTTGCAGCTTTAGCTTTGATTTGTCTTGGAAGTCGATCGATTTCCAAACGCGCCGATAAAATAACTCTGTCAGAACAAATTTTTGCAAGCCTTAAGAGAATCTCTCGGTGACTATGAAACGCATGAGAACAACGGGAGCTGCCCCAAAAAAGGTAATGGTACGTGCCCACCAATAATATAGTCTGAAATGGCCCCCCATAAGCTTTCACATTCTGGAACACCTCATCGAGTGTGGCCAGAAAAAAATGAACCCTTGGAGCTCTTAAATGTTTTTTTACCTTAAGGGAAATGTTGACGAATGGCTCATAAACATCAATTCCTGTGGCACTCTTACAAGTGGGGTAATCGGCAGCATTGAAGACGTAAAAACCCCTGCAGCATCCGATATCCAGAAAGCTTTCCACCCTATCGGGATAGAGTGAAGTGATAAGTTGTAATCGTTCAAAAAGTTGAAATTTGGGGAGGAGTTGTCTTCCCAGGACTCTATAGTTATGGTTGCTCGGATTGCCGATTAAATTCGCATTCAGCTGTTTCTCAAGTGTAGTGGATGATCGTTTACCAAAAAAGGGAAAGAGCCGGGGCATATTCTTCCCGCACAGCACTCCATAACCAAAAAGAGCTTTTATTTTTGCATTGAATGTATACAATAAGCCGGGCTTTGTCATCTCGGAGCCTTCCCGCTACCAGAAGACCTGGGGAGAGGATTCTCCTCGTTCTTCCCCGTTTTGTTGTTTCCGCACTTAATCACTCAACAGCTTCTCAGCTGCAGCGGTCACTTCATCCACGGTGATCGCTCTCAAGCACTCGAGTTGCTCGGGACACTGCCGTTTAAAACAGGGGGTGCAGTCTACCTGGTTCGGGTGGATTACCACCGCCCTCTCATTGAGGGGTGCGGTTTTTTGGGGGTCAGTTGAACCGAACAGTGCCACTTGCGTAATACGCAAGGCGGCAGCTACATGCATCAGTCCGGAATCATTGCTCAAAAACAGTGAACACCGACCAACCAGCGCCAAGACCTCAGCTATTGTGGTCCTGCCCACCAGATCGATGACAGGATGGTTCAACTCAGCCTTGATCTGGTCTGCCACTGGCTCCTCGCCCGGTCCACCCAATAACAGAAACCTTCGTCCCGGCCTCTGTAACCGCTGCAGCACCGCGGCAAACCTTCCAGGAAACCAGCGTTTGGTCTCTCCATAGGCAGCTCCAGGATGCACGCCAATGAGAAGTTCATCCTCGCCAATGCCAAAGTTCCGCAGCAGAGTCACACCCTTTTCCATAACGCTTGACTTAAGCCGCAATCGGGGAATACGGTCCATCTGAAAAGCTGCCAAAATGCTCATCAGTCCAATATAGTAATCCACTTGATGGAGCCCACCCTCTTTGCGTCTATTCTTCAGTCCGTGACTCAGAAGCCACCCACGGCCATCGGTGGAGTAGCCCAGTCGCTGTGGAATTCCGGCCAACCACGCCATAATGGCGGAACTCAGTGAGTTTGGCAAAAGAAGCGCCAGATTGAACCGCTCCCGCCGCAACCTCCGGCCCACGGTGAGAAGATTTCCCAGTCTCCCAGGGCCATTTCCCCTTTCATATTCCAAAACCCGTACACCTGATTCTCTGGCCGCAAACAGTTCGGCCACCCGTCCTCGAGCGAGTATCGTCAGCTTGGCCTCTGGCCAGATCTCGGCACAGCCATCCACCACGGGTAGGGAAAGCACCGCATCACCGATCCAGTTGGGAGCGACGATGAGAATTCTTTTGCTCATATTTGCCTTGGCCAGGCTTGATACGGTCGGGTTTTCCATCGCTGGTGCACCCATAACCATTGTTCAGGATGGCGGCGAACGTAACGCTCAATAATGCGGTTGAATCTGGCCGTGTTTTCCTCAATATCACCTCTGGTATCGCCAGTTCTCACCAAAACCACCTCCGGCTCGACAACAATTCGATACGAGCTATTGCGCTCTCTGATGTTGTACGCCGGAATCACCGGGGCATCCGTCCTCAGCGCCAGGGAACTCAACGTTTTGTTCGTGCAGGCGATCTCCTTGAAAAACGGCACAAATACTCCATCATACCACGCTAGGTTTTGGTCAATGAGCAAGGCCACCACCTCACCGCGGGCAAGCAAACGCAAGATTTTCCTTACAGAGCCTTTCTTGGCAATCATCCGATTGCCACCCCTGGTCCGGATCTTGGTGAGGAGAGTATCCAGCAAGGGGTTGTCCAAGGGACGTACCACTATATTGATTGGGCGATACTGCAAGGAAAAGGCCAGCGCCATTATTTCCCAGTTGCCGAAGTGAGAGGCCAGAACCAAGACCCCTTTGCCTTTGTGCAGTGCAGCATTGAAGTGTTCCAACCCACGAAAAGTGACAATTTCTCCGAGCTTCTCTGGCGTCAGCTTGCGCAGATACGGGAGCTCAAGCATAACCTTGGCAAGGTGAACGAAATTCCTGCGGGCGATGTCCAGCCTTCCACTCTCGTCCAGTTCATCTCCCCAGGCGAGCTTGAGATTGTTCAAAGCGATACGCCGATGTTTGGCATCGAGGTGAAACCAAAATCGCCCGAGAAGCTCCGCCAATCTCAAGCTAAACCTTCGCGGCACAATTGCAGCTACGTCCAGAAACCTCTCCGCTAGCTGCTGCAGACTCGTCACCCTCACTAGTCCGAATCCTTTAATGCTCCATTGGCTGTAGTCAAGCAGCCTCGCACCACGGTCTTCAGCTGCGAACTATCTCCATTCACCTCAAGCTCCGCTGCCAATACCCACAGCTCCATGCTGTCGGGAAGAGCTTCGGGTAGCCGTACCCAGTCTTTTTCTGTAGTCAACCACAGCTCCGGTTCCAGTCCTGACGCCTCCTGTACCAGCGAAGCGAGGAGTTCAGCTGTCAATGGGTGATGGTCCGGCAAGGCAGCAGCATACACCAGTTTTGCTCCCAGATCATGGACCGTGTTGAAAAAGTCGTCCGGCCTGCCGATTCCGGCAAAAGCGGCCAGCCGCTTTTCCTTTACAGAGCTAAGGGACCGCTCCCTTTGCGTGGTTGCTGCAAAAAGGCGAGTTGCACGGTGCAGCGCTGTGACAACTGCTTTGTCCGGCCATTGCCTCACAACATGCTCACGATTCTGCTCTGCTTGCTGGCTGCCATCAAAACGGCTGAGCACCAGGGCCTGAGCCCTGCGCAAAGCAGTTGTCCGTTCTCGTAACGTACCCCGCGGAAACAAAGAGCCGTTCCCGAATGGGTTTTGCGAGTCAAGCATTACTATATCCAGATTTCTGGCAAGGAACCTATGCTGAAATCCGTCGTCCAGAACCACCACGTTACAGTTAAACTGCTCTACAGCAGCTTCCGCAGCCAATGCCCGCTTGGTACTGCATAGCACCGGGATGCCCGGCAGCCACCTTGCCAGCAACTGCGGTTCATCTCCAGAAACACCACTGTCAGCGAGGATATTCTTACCATCGCTGACAACCAGGACCCGCCGGACTTCCTCCCCTCGGTAACCCCTGCTGACAATTCCCACCCGCCAACCTTCCGCCGAGAGAAACCGCGTCAGCCATAGCACCATGGGTGTTTTGCCCGTGCCCCCTACCGCGAGATTGCCCACACTTATCACTGGGCAGCTCAATTGGTGCACTCTTCGAATGCCCAAGTCAAAGAGAAGGTTGCGTGCGATTGTCAGCTTATCATAAGACCAGGCTACCAGGCTTGCCACCAGTCGCAAAATCGTAACGCCAATAGTCCGGTTTTCTTCAGCCAGAATAAGCTTGAAGATCTTCTCTGCAAGCCCGCTGCACTGCACGTGGTATCGCTCTACCGCGGTCTGTTTTGGATCCACGTAACCTTTCATCGTTTACCAGGTATCGCTTTGCCCTGAGGTCCCCCGCTCTGAGCGACTCGACCTGAGGACTTCGAGTGAGCCTCCGTTCGGCCCGGTTCACGGCCGAGGGCCGTCGAACTCCCCGTCGACAGGTCTTGTCGAATGAGTCCAATGGCTGACAGATGCCTATTCTCCCAAAAGATCCCGAATCACCTCCAGGTTCCGAGCCACCGCTCCCTGGTGAGGCTGAAGTGCTCTTTGCGCCATGCCACCCTGTTTTTTTGATGTTGCTGGCTCTGCCAACCAATCCCTCAGACGTTCAAACAGTTCAATCTCATTTGCAACCTGAAAACCGCCGCCGCTCTCAACAAGGATTGTGGTAATTTCTCTGAAGTTCTCCATGTGGGGGCCAAAAACAACCGGTAAACCCCGCTGGGCAGCCTCCAGCGGATTGTGCCCACCAAAGGGCACCAAACTCCCCCCCACAAAGGCAAAATCACCCAAGCTGTAAAAGCGTGCCAGCTCACCAATGGTATCCAGGATAAGCACGTCTACCGGGGCCCCTTGCTCCTTTTTCGCGAGCAGTTGGCTTCGACGAGCCGTTTGCCAGCCGGCTTGCTCCGCCAGCCTGAAAACTTCAGTAAAACGTTCCTGGTTGCGTGGTGCCAGAACGAGACACAGCTCAGAAAACTGCTGCCGTAACCGGGAATATACCTTAAGGATAATATCCTCTTCTCCAAGATGAGTACTACCCGCAATCCATGTAAACACCGGCGGAATCCAATCCAGCTCCTTGATTAGCTCTTCCCTTTCCTCTGAAACCGTCTTCTGTAGAGGCTGGTCAAGTTTTAAGTCAATACCGAGCATCCGCATCCTTCGAGCATCTTCCTGACTCTGCATGCAGAATACATCAATATGGCCTAAGGGCTGGCAAAAAAATCTTCGCAGCCGTCGATAACGAGGAAAGGATCGATCTGAAAGTCTGCCGTTCACTAAAACCATGGGAGTTCCCTCCCTCGCCAAACACCAGAGAAGGTTTGGCCACAGGTCTGTTTCCACGAGAATAAAAAGGCTAGCACCGATGGTTTTCACGATCCTCCGCACGAGACACCAAAGGTCCAGCGGTAAGTAAAAAAAGTGGCAA
>CAYFXH010000130.1:0-3707 GCA_964346905.1 uncultured Desulfobacteraceae bacterium
GCTGTTTTTCGCGGTCAATTGCAAGCACGTGCCGCAGCCGCCCTCGGCCGTCAAGTCCAATTCGACGGCCCCATCCATCTTGAGCGATCACTACGTCCACGAATCGTAATCGAGGATATTATCATCGCCAACCCGGATTGGGCCACTGGTGCCCATTTCGCCGAGGCTGAAAAAATCGGTGTCCAGGTGGCGCTCTTGCCGCTGCTGCGCGGCGATTTGAGGGTTTTGGACGTTTCATTTGCGGGCGTGGACCTGTTCATAGAGGAAGGTCCCGATGGTGCCAACAATTACACCTTCGGTGATCGCGGCGATAGTGAAACGCCCGGGGTTCTGCCGCCGGTTGAGCAGCTCCAGCTCCGAGATGTCATCATCAATTATCGAACCGCTGATTCCAGCATCAGCACTTACAAGATTGCCGAGGCCCGACTCTGGAATATTCCCGGAGAGCCAGAGCGAATCGAGGCTAAGGGTTCTGCCAAAGGCATGCCGTTCACCATCCTGTTTGCCGCCGACACAGCGGCGGAATTGTCCGGCCCCCAAAACCCGTGGTCCCTAAAACTAGACCTACAAGGGCCCGACATGTCACTGACCCTCATCGGGCGTATGGCTCAAGCATTCAAATGGGACAGGTTCGATTATCGCATAACGATCAGCGGGAAACAGGTGGATTCACTTGAAAAACTCTTTGACCTGGAATTTCCAACCACCGGCCCTTTTGAGATAACAGCGGCCGTAAATGGGGTGGATGGATTGTACAGTTTGACAGAGCTTGTCGCGCATGTTCGGGGGGCTCCAGGCACACCTGACATTAAGATCACACATGGTGAAGCTTCAGGTGGGCAAGACCATCCACTTCTTGTTGAGCTCCAAGGCAATTACGGCGATGCGCCTCTTGCCTTTACTTTCAAATCAGAACGGACGTTTGAGGTCTCCTCGCAGACAACACCCTGGCCACTGGAGGCCCGGCTGCACCTTGCCGACATAAAATTCGATGTTCGAGGTACCATAACTCCTGCGACTGCCGGTGAGAGCTTTGAGCTTGATGGACAACTCCGGGGCGAAACCCTCGAGACACTGGCCCAGCTTCTTGGCAAGGAGCTCCCCAAAGCAGGACCGTACCAGTTCTCTTTTCGCACAAACCTTGCGGAGGGAAGCCACCAAGTCACCAAGCTTGAGGGCTACATCAGGTCCACCCAGGTGTGGAAGACGATTCAAATTGTGCGAGGCAAAGGTTCAGCGCACAAAGGTGGATTAGTTAAGGCCTCAGTAGACGCTAAGCTGGACAACGTCCCCCTATCTCTCTCTTTTCAGGGTGGCCCCGGGGCATCCGGCAAAGCGGGTGCGACCATCTGGCCGGTTAAGCTCGAGGCATCAGCGTCTGGGGCTACATTGAAGGGCGACGGCTCTGTCGTCACCGCCGAGAATCGGAAGGTTTTGCAGATCGCAACCCGGATCGAAGGGAACCGTTTTGAGTCGCTTGACCCTCTTATAGGTGTCTCACTTCCGGCGATAGGCAAATTCAATATGAGCGCTGACCTCAGCATTGGGGGTGACGTGCAAGAGGCAAGCAACCTGAAGATTCAGATGGGCGCAAACCGTTTAACCGGCAGTGTTCGGTGGGAAGACAAAGCACCAAAACCTTTTCTGACGGGCAAGCTGTCTTCAAACCGCATAACGCTTACTGAGCTTCTGGATTCAGCCTCAAAGCCCTCGTCTAAAACAAATCAGGCCGGGCTGCTAGATCGTCCAATTAAGCTCAACTGGCTGAAAGACTTTGACGCCAAGCTGGATTTCGATGTGAAAGGGGTGGCGGACAGTCCCGTTGCCGTGGAAAAGGTTAGGTCTACAGTGACGGTTGCAAAGGGCAACCTGAACGCTCCGTTTCGCGGCAGGGTAGCGGCTGCACCCATAGAGGGTCAAATTCGTTTGACCCAGCGCAGTAACGTGCCCAGCGTTTCGCTGAAAACGACGATGGGAAGAATTGATGCAGGCCAAACACTCAAGCAGCTAGAACTGCCTGAGCTACTTGTGGGCACTGTGGATGGAGTCAATTTCGATGGCAGTAGTAGTGGTGAGACCTTGCGCACTTTGCGCGAACAGGCTGCCTTCACTTTGCAAACCAGGCCCGCAAACGTGAGCTACACTGGCAAGATTGTCGCCCAGAAGATCGACGTTATGGTGGAGAGTGCGGAATTCGTTCAGCTCAAGGACCGCCCGCTAACCGGCTCTTTCAGGGGAAAGCTACAGGGTGCTCCCTTCAATGCAACGCTCAGTACCGAAAATCTTGCAGAAATGCAAAAAGCAGATGAGCCCTTAACGGTGCGTGTAACCCTCCAGACGGCAGATGTGCAGTTCAAGGCAGAAGGTGCAATTGCGAGGCCATTTGAAAAGAATGAGTTTGACCTAGAGCATGAACTAACGGGCAAAGAAATCGAAGGACTTGCCACGTTGCTTGATTTTGCAGTGCCCCTGCGGGGCGAATTCCGTGCCAAGGGGAGGGTCTCTGCTCGCGGAAACCGATTCACTTATGAAGGGGATCTCCGGGTTGGGAGGAGTGACCTTACGACGATAATAACGTTGTTGCAAGAGCCCACACGCCCCAAAATCACAGGTAGCATATTTGCCAAACAAATTCATTTGGATGACGTGGATCTATTTGATGTGGCTAAAGTTGATGTGGATAAAGATGTCGCACCAACCAAGGATAAATCCCGCGTCATCCCCGACTATACGATTCCGGTTGACGTCCTTTTAGCGGCGGATTTGGATCTCGACGTCAAAGTCGAGCGTATTGACGCTGGATTAGGAGATCTTGGTGATCTAGCCTCCAAAGTTAGCCTGAAGGACGGACGATTCAAATCATCTCTCAGCGTTACGGGTTTTACCGGTGGACAGTTTAGGAAAGAGGTTGACGTGAACGGAGCTGTCGAACCACCGCTGAACAAGCTTCAGCTCAACGCCAAAGATCTAGATTACGGGCTGATACTCAAACATATGGGCGTGACGGATCCCCCTGAGGGGCGCATAGATCTCTATGTCGATCTATCCGGCCCCGGTGCTACGCGGCGCACCTTCCTAGGGAACGCCGATGGTCGCATCACCATCATCGGTGGACCCGGTAAGATTACAGGCCGGAGGTTGGATCTTTGGGCGGCCGATCTCATTCCGACGCTGCTTTCGCCCCGGTGGCAAAGACAACCAGTGACCGACATGAACTGTATTGTCACGCACATCGAGTTGAAAGAGGGTCTGGCAGAGATTGAGAATATTCTCCTGGACACCCGGCGCATTACCATTGCGGGCAGTGGAATACTGGACCTGGAAACCGAAGAGCTAAATGTGCTTATTGCGCCGAGACCCAAGCGAGCGAGTCTTGTCAGTCTTGCGAACCCGGTGAGGATTAAAGGCACCCTCTCCCAGCCGGAGGTATCCGTGGCGCGGCTTCCTTCTCGACGTTGGCTCGGACGTGGTGCGGGCATTGCTGGAAGCCTCATCAACCCCGCATTCTTGATCCTTGTCTTGAGCGACACAGGAACCGGGGTGGCGAATCCTTGTGCGTCAGCGGTCGAACGAGCCTTCGAAACTGCTGGGATCGATCCGCGATGAGGTGGTAGCTGAACCGTTGCAGCTATCTTACAGAATCCTGACGCTGGCTCTTGGTCATTTGGGGGTCGGCGTGGGTCGGTGGTCGGACCAAGCCAATATAC
>CAYFXH010000130.1:3731-5266 GCA_964346905.1 uncultured Desulfobacteraceae bacterium
TTGGTAGCAAAAATGCCGTTCTAAGGGGCAAGTGGCCTCGAGGCGTGAAAGCCATTGTTTCTTACAGCTGCGATCTTGGGATCAGAAATAGCACTCTAAGCTTTGAAAATACCTATTTTGGGGACTTTTATTTATAAACACCAGTTACATAGAGTGGTCCAACCACTTGCCGAGCACTTGCCGAACTGCTGACTGCTAAGAGGAAATGACATCCAAGCCTGAGCATGCGAAAAAGTCGTGTATTCTCTGATCTGATTTTTTGAGATACCACCATACCTCATCAACAATCGATAATTTGGTGCTATCTACTATGTATGGCACGAATTTCATCAAAAGGAGAGAAGAATGATTAACCGGCGCCAATTTTTTCAGACAACCGCTGCAGGGGCACTAAGCCTCATGTCTGGAGGTCTGGGTTCTCTGCTCGCAACTCCTTTTGTCTCTGCTGAAGGAAAAACTGGAAATGAATTTGATCCTGACCTCGAAATTTCCCTGACATCCTACCAGACCCAAATCCCGATATTTCCGGGAAGTCCCACTCGTGTGTGGAGCTACAAGGGTCAAGTGCTGAAAGGGGATCGAGGGAGCCTAATTAATATCGAGAGAAGCTATCTGGGACCCATCATACGGGTGCACAGAGGGGAGAAAATCCGCATCCACTTTACCAATGACATCCCCGACGAAACCATCGTCCACTGGCACGGATTGCACGTGCCTGCTGTAATGGACGGGCATCCGCGTTTTGTTATCCCACAGGGCAAAGAATATATTTATGAATTCGAAGTCCGCAACCGGGCCGGAACATACTGGTATCACCCTCATCCACACGGTCGCACCGGCCCCCAAGTGTATCGCGGACTAGCCGGGTTGTTCATCGTTTCTGACGACGAAGAGAAAGCAGCAGGATTACCATCCGGGCCATACGATATACCACTTGTCATTCAAGACCGCTTCTTTGACGCTGATAACCAGTTGGTTTATTCATCAGGGAACATGTGGGAACAGATGGATGGGTTTTTAGGTGATCGGATATTGGTAAACGGAGAGCCGGACTTCATTCTTCCGTTAGCCACTCGTGCCTACAGGCTACGAATTCTTAATGGATCTAATGCACGTATTTATAAACTCGCCTGGCAGAATGGCACTCCTTTAACAGTAGTCGGAACCGATGGAGGGTTACTGGAAAAGCCTGTTCATCGAAGATACATGCTCTTAAGCCCAGGTGAGCGAATCGATCTTTGGGCCGACTTTTCCTCATATCCTGTTGGCTCGGAAACCTCACTGATTAGTTTGCCTTTCGATATGGGGACGATGGGTAATGGACGAATGGCCCATGGCATGATGGGCAAGCGAATGATGGACAGTGCTCAAGTGCTTCCAAACGGTGCAGGCTTTTCGATTCTAAAAGTAAAGGTAAACCGCAAGGAAAAGGCAGAATTATCTTTACCACAACGGCTTTCTCATATTGAACGCTACAATACAAAAGACGCGGTAAATTTTGAAAATCCCCGGACTTTTCGTTTATTTTTGGAAGA
>CAYFXH010000130.1:5281-9837 GCA_964346905.1 uncultured Desulfobacteraceae bacterium
GGATCTTCCAAATGGAAGAAGTAGCAGAAGATGAAGTGGTACAACTTGGATCACTTGAGGTGTGGGAATTTTCTAACGAGGGGAGTGGTACGGGAATGAGGGGAATCAGTATGCCTCATCCCATTCATCTCCACGGAAAACAATTCCAAGTCCTTGATCGAAGTGGAGTTTTGCACAACGGTTACCTGGATGATGGTTGGAAGGATACGGTGTTGCTCATGCCGGGAGAGCGTATAAGGATTCTTGTAAAATTTGAAGACTATCCCGGTTTGTTCCTATATCATTGTCATAATCTTGAGCATGAAGATATGGGTATGATGAGAAACTATCTTGTTAAGTCATAGACCATAGAAATAAAAAGGGGGGTCGGTGGTCGGACCAAGCCAATATACTGAAATGACAAAGCAAGAATCCTGTTGCCCACTTGCCTACACATTGCGCAGCATTAACTACACCTGATACCCTCCTTGTGAATCAACCCCTGATTACGATCACATGTTTCTGCCTCAATGTTCAACTCATGCATGCTAACTCCCTGATCAGTCAGTGACACTGTCTTTTTAAGGTTATGCTGGCAAGCAAGATTTTTCCACTTATTCAAGCTGCCAACAAAGTCTAGTCCGTAGTCAGATTTTTGGTACGTAATGTGCAGTTATTCCAATCTCAATGTGCACTATGACGATACGATACCAATCACTCTTATCCCTCAGATACTGCACATTGCCGGAGAAATGATTGATCTTCCGGAGAGAAACGCTTGCCGTGATGGGTTCGAGATAAGATACGGGATCAAGCCGATGGTGTGGTTACGAAATAAGTCTGAGGAATTCTCCCATGAACGCAACTGAGTCAAACACAGAAATTATTCAGAGCCGAAAAAAATTAGGACTCTACCTTCTAGAGGCGGGACTCATAGATGAGAATACGCTCCTTAAGGCCCTAGAGATCCAAAAAACTGAGAACAAAAGACTTGGCCAAATCCTCATAGAGATGAAGGCGGCAGATGACGAAGAGATAGCTAAGGTTTTATCCGATCAACTTAAGATCCCATTAATCAGGCTAAAGGGTAAGGAAATTCCTCAAGAGGTTATCTCCCTGGTCCCTGCCGAGATGGCGGAAACGTATTTGGTAATACCGGTCAAATTAACCAAGGACAAACTTACCGTAGCAATGGTAAATCCGCAAGAAGTCCATGCCGTGGAGGACTTACGATTTTTGACGCGCATGAGAATTGACATTGCAGTAACTCCCCAAGGGGACTTCTTTGAAGCATTTTGGAGGTATTATCCTCCGGGAAATCTGCAGAAGGTATTGGATTCGGGCACGAGTGCAGATGGCGGCGTGCAATTCGTTACCCCGTCAACGACTAGTGACAAGGACATTGACGATCTGATTGCATCCACAGAGGCTCCGCCTGTTGTGCGGCTGGCCAACGCAATACTTTCCGACGCCTTTAAGCTCAGGGCAAGCGATATACACATCGAACCCCAAAGATTCGAGGTTTTCATCCGCTACCGTATAGACGGCGTCATGCGTGAAATAATGAGGTTGCACAAGCACATCCAAGCTGCCCTGATCTCCCGGATAAAGGTTATGTCAAATATGGACATCTCAATTAGGAGGAAACCTCAGGATGGTAGGACTAAGGTCAAGTATGAAGATAAAGAATATGACCTGAGGATAGCAACTATACCCGCTTCCTACGGCGAACAAATGAACATTCGCATCCTGGATCAGAGCCAGGCCTCGGCAAGTTTGCAAGACTTGGGATTGCCCGAAAAGCTGCTCACGCTTTTAGAGGAGGCCACAAGCAGGCCTCAAGGGATCATACTCGTCACAGGTCCCACTGGCAGCGGTAAATCCACTACCCTTTATGCCTGTCTGTGCAAGCTCAATTCTCCTTCAAAGAAGATTTTAACTGTGGAAGACCCCATCGAGTTTGATATACCTGGCGTAAATCAAGTCGGCGTTGAACCCAAGACCGGTCTCAGCTTTGCTGCAGGACTCAGGTCCATCTTGAGACATGATCCAGACGTGGTCATGGTAGGGGAGATAAGAGATGAAGAGACCGCATCTGTAGCCTTGCAAGCAGGTATGACAGGACATCTGGTTTTTTCCACTGTTCATACCAATGACTCTCCCTCAGCCATTACACGGCTTATGGACTTGGGGATCGAGCCGTTTGTTATTTCCAATGCGCTTTTGTGCATTGTCGGGCAACGACTTGTAAGGAAAATATGTGAAAAATGCAAGGAGCCTGATCCGCTGACTTCTCAAATCATAGAACGCATTCATCCCTTTTTGCCTCAGGGAAGTGAACAAAAGACTTTCTGGAAAGGTAGACGTTGTGAAGCCTGCCAGTATACAGGATATTCAGATCGTATTGGTATATTCGAGGTTCTGAGGATAACCCCTTCCTTAAGGGAACTGATCGTACCCAAGGTATCAGCGCTTAGGCTGAAGCAGGCCGCACAACAGGAAGGGTTTGAACCCATGACTCAGGATGGCATAAGAAAAGCACTAGATGGACACACTACCATTGATGAGATATTCCGTGTGGCTCCTCCAGAAGTTGGGCAGGTATCCGAGATGTTACTTTCAGAACCCATCGATAAGGAGCAGGGTACATTTATCAAATCTCAATTTGTGGACGGGCAATTCTCAGCGGGTGCTATAAGGCCCAAAAAAATTCTAGTGGTTGATGACGACGACGTATTCCTAAGATTGGTCGAAACTATCTTAGAAGCAGAAAACTACCAGATTATTACTGCCTTAAATGGTAAAGAGGGGCTGAAATTAGCCATCGAAGAAAAACCAGATCTCATCATCACCGACCTCCAGATGCCTGAAATGGACGGAATAACCTTCGTCAAAAAATTAAAATCACAGTTAAGTACACGAATCATTCCTACAATTATGCTCACAATAAGAGACGACCTTAGTGCCGAGGTCAAGGGTCTTGAGGCAGGTGCTGACGACTATCTTGTTAAGCCCATAGAATCAGAACGGCTTATTGTAAGGGTGAGGAGGTTTTTTAATAGCACTCTCCCCGCGAACTAGCGTACTTATAGTAGATAGAGTTCTTGCTTCAGAAGATACAATAGATATAGATTGACTTTGGAACATGCGGGATTGGAAATAATATCCTTAGTATCCAAGGTCCCAATCGGCCAACTGAGAGTGAACATGTCATACTTCAATCGAAAGTCGGTCCCCTCCTGACCTGCCCCAACATCTAGAGTTAAGCTCTCCAGAGCCAAAGGTGGCAATTAAGGGATGGAACATACACTAATGCCCTCAAGTTGGCGAGGGTTCGTTTCACTCACCGGTAATATCCCCGCCCATCAAACATTTCGTTATCGCTGCCAAGACTATTCTTTTTAAATGTGGGTGTTAGATCTTACAAAACAATCTGAGGCACTTCCAAGAAGATAGGTTGACTGGTATACCACATTGTGGTATTTTTACGTTACTTTGTAAAATTCCCCAATTTTCCCCTGAAGATAAACCATCGCTGAAGTATCCGGTGATGAAAGTAACAAAAAACCATTTCTCATGCCTAAGGGATCTCTCCTACTGGACCTACCTAATAGAGACTACGTATTGGAGAATTTTGTCCCTGAATCCAGACACGATGCGAATGAGAAAATCGTGGTTTGTCGTCAAAGCACACTGAATGGGGACGTCATCTATAGTCGAGAGATGGTCATCTCGAAAGTCAGAGGTCTGATTCGTGATTCTTCATACTGCACCCGCCTGTACACCCCGGAGAAAATCACCGCCCTTCTCAACGCAGTCGGCTTTGATTCAGTCACCATTGTGAAGGACTTTGTCTCACATGAGAAAAGCCCGGATTATGGTCTCATGAGTAACCGTATGATCTTTATTGCCGATAAAAAGTGAAGGTGAAGAGCAAATGATATTCTATAGTATCTGGGACATCATCATCATTGTGACTGCGACGGTAGCTGGCGTCACAATACCGCCCCAAATAGTGTTCAGGGCTTACGGGAGGGCCGAGTTAGCTTTAATCGACTGGATCATCATGGCGGTATTTGTCGCCGATATCCTCATCAACTTTTTGAGGGCCCCCTCAATAAAAGGGCAACGGATTCAAAACAAACGGCTCATCGCGACACACTATCTCAAGGGATGGTTTGTCATCGATCTTATCGCTGCTTTCCCTTTTCACATTCTATTTGGACTGCCATTCCTGCAAATACTCCGCCTTGTTAAACTCGCACGAGTTGCAAAGTTGCTCCACCGGCGGCGCCGGAGACCCATGCCCTATGGTACTATTTTTCGCCTGGCGTCCTTTTTCTTCTGGCTCGGATTGGCAACCCACTGGCTGGCATGCGGCTGGCTCATATTGAGTGGTTCTTTAGAAATCTCTAACGCGTGGGCAAATTACCTTCGCTCGCTATACTGGTGCGTGACCACCTTGACAACTGTGGGATATGGAGATGTCACGCCGTCGACCAATGTTCAAATGGTGTATACCATGGTGGTGATGATCCTTGGTGTTGGTATGTATGCTTACGTCATTGGCAATGTGG
>CAYFXH010000130.1:9847-12129 GCA_964346905.1 uncultured Desulfobacteraceae bacterium
GAACCTCCTCGCCAATATAGACATGGCCAGGGCCCATTACCTGGCCAACCTGGAACGGCTATCAACCTTTCTTAAGTATCGGCACATTCCTCTCGGTCTCCAACATCGTATCTACGACTATTACGCATACCTGTGGGAAAACCGGATGGGTTATGATGAATCAGCAGTACTTTCTGAGCTTCCCGCCAGTTTGAAAGCCGAGGTTTCAGTCGTACTCAAACAGGATTTCATTGAAAAGGTGCCATTCTTGAAGGGAGCCAGTCAGGAGCTTGTTCGGGATATTGCCTTTGAATTACATCCCATTGTCTTTTCACCGGGCACCTATATCTTTCGGGCTGGTGAGATCGGTCGACATCTCTACTTCATAAGTCGTGGCCAGGTCGAGGTCATCGCTGCTGATGGGAAAACGCTCTATAATACTTTAAAGGACGGCGATTTCTTCGGTGAAATTGCCCTGCTTTCTAGTAGGCCCCGCACAGCAAGCGTCCGAGCGATCGACTACTGCGATATGTATACAATAGACCGGCAAACCTTCGAACGAATCCTCACCCACTATCCCGAATTTGCGACACATGTCCAGGAGATGGCTCGAAAACGTTTAGAAAAGGGGGAAGAAAAAAGATAATTATCGGACCCGCCCGTCTTGCCTGAGCTCGCGACCCGCCTGCCCACACCTCGCACAGAATTAATCTAAACAAATACCTCATTCTACCGGTATACTGATTAGTGTTCCGCATGTGTGAAAGAGGGGACGTCCATAAAATTATAACTTTGTCTCACAGGGCTCCGCACGGCGCTCAGCCAGCAGGTTGAGATGATCGTGCGCGAATGGCTCAAAGAGCACGGGAATTTCGCAGAGCGCATAGCTTGGAGCCGATAACTCGATCGAAACTTGCTAAAGGAATCCACCATAACCTTGCCATTGTTCAGGGCCGGTGGGGCTTTTCCTTTCCCAGGTGAATACTCCTCTGAAACTTCCCCATATTTTGTGACAGAATCAAGACCAGCCAAAGTTTAAATTAAGGGATGTAATTCACAGTTTTGCCCCTCTTTCTTTCTAGCCAGCCCTTTGTTGTATCAATAGTGGTTTACCTCATTGACAAGTTCCTGTTGTTTATGGCATTGTGCCATCAGGTTAAATTAATTCTCTTACAAACCTTTGCTATTGAATTCTACACCTCTTATTCTAGCGCGTACGTAAACTCTTACGATACCATTTCAGCATTTGTTTTGTTGAAGACTGTTGTATTTAAAATAACTTCTAATAATTTTGGATAAGCAAGGAGGTCACTATGCGTCTCTTCAGACTCTCAATGATTTGTCTCTTGATTCTTGTCATGGCCACATCTCTAAAAGCAGAAGAGAAAGACGACAAGCGACTAACGAATGAAGCTCAGCTAGGTTTCGTTGACACCAGTGGCAATAGCAAGGTAACGACTTTGGCATTCAGGAACAGGCTCAAGTATAAGTTTACCGAAAAACTACTGGGAGCTTGGGATGTTGGGGCTCTCTATGGAGAGAGTGATGGCGACAAGAGTGCAGAGCGATACTTCACTGATCTGCGCTTTGATTATTCGATTACAGATCCCTTTTATGTCTATGCCGCCGGAGGATGGTTGCGGGATGAATTCGCCGGCTTTAATGCACGCTGGTATGCTGGTCCCGGTGTAGGATATAAATTTCTAGTCGGCCCCAAGCATTTCCTGCTAGGTGAGGTCGGATTGAATTACGCCTACGAAGACTATGATGCTGATGGTTCAGATCAATTTTTGGAGGGACGTGTCTTTGGCAAGTATGAGTTTGCCTTCACTGAAAAGACCAAAATCTCCCAATCTCTAGAATACCTCCAGGGTTTTGACGAAACAAGTAATTGGAAGTTGAACTCAGAAACCGCACTCCTCACCACCTTGACGGACATCCTTTCCCTCAAGGTTAGCTATGCAGTGAGATACAATAACAACCCGACCCCCTCCGATTTAGATGAGACTGATACGATTTTGGCAGCGTCATTTGTGGTGAATTACTAACAACCAAAAAAACCGACTCAGATCTAGATTATATTAATTTTTGGCGCACAGGGAGAAAGAAATATTAAAAGAATTCAAAGAGTTTGCCACGAGAGGTAACGTAGTTGACATGGCTGTAGGTATTATCATTGGTGTGGCCTTTGGTACAATTGTCAAATGAAAAAGGGGACGACGTCCATAAAAGTATAACTTTGTCTCATAGGGCTCCGCACGGCGCTCAGCCAGCAGGTTGAGATGATCGTGCGCGAATGGCTC
>CAYFXH010000131.1:0-11888 GCA_964346905.1 uncultured Desulfobacteraceae bacterium
CGGTTAACCAGTTGGGCCGTTATATGTAGTTGGCTTTTGGCCTTTTTCCATATGTGTAGCAGGTCAGCTGCACTTCGTTATCCGCATTATCAAGCCGCCTACCGGAAAAAATTCGGCAAAGCTGCCAGACAGACCGCATTTGGTGCCTATGCCTATGATGCCACCTGGATTGCAGCCCTCGCCATTAACATGGCGGGTAGCACCAATACCGATAAGATCGCCAAGGCCATGTACACTGCAGGTAAGATCTACAACGGTGTTACGGGAGATAAGAGCTTTGACAAAGACGGTATGCAGGTAACTGATTATTATCAGCGAAAGATTTATACGGGGGGAGGTTTAGAACTTTACAGATAAGACAACCCGATTGAATATAGAGGCTTTGCCCCAACTGGAATACTGGAATAGTGGAAGGGTGGAATAATGGGTTCAGAGGAATTAATCTAGTCAAGAATAGCCCTTTCCGCTCTTGCTACCCACTATTCCATTATTCCATCGTTCCATTAATCCCGGTGAAGCTAAACTAGCCCGCCCTCGCTCAGCGGCTTGTTTTCCAGAATCCGCTCGGGCGTGAAAATAGACAGGTCAAGAGAAACCGGGCAACCCAAGATCAGCTCGGCCAGATAGCGAGCCACGGCCGGCGCCTGTTGGAGACCGTGTCCGGAAAAGCCGTTGGCTAGAAAAAACCCCTTGAGCTCTGGCCACTCACCGAGGATGGCGTTGCCATCCAGGGTGTTAACTGCGTATAGTCCGGCCCAGCCCCGTACCAGCTTGAGCCTGTCGAAAGCTGGAACGAATTCTGCCAACTGAGGCCAGAGGATTTCCACAAAACGCTTCTCATCCCAGCTGAAGTTGAACCCCACCGGATCTTCGTCCATCGACTTCCCCACCAAAATGAAGCCTCCGATCTCACTCCGGAAATACATCCCAGAAGGTAACACGGTCAATGGCAGAGGGCCTTCCGGTTTGACCGTGGTATCAACGACGAAGACCTGTCGCTTGACTGGAACCAACGGCAAGGTAACACTGGCTGTTTCAGCCACCTGGGCTGCCCATGCCCCAGCACAGTTGATCACGTACCTGGCGGTCAACCTTTCCTGTGAAGCTAGCTTTACCCCGGTTACCCGTCCGCGGCTGGAGGCAATCTCGACGACTTCATCTTTGATGTATTGTGCCCCTAAGGATCTGGCTTTGGTCTTGTAACCCATCAGCAGTCCATAGGCATCAAAATGGCCATCATCCGGCCCGAAGGTGCCGCCTACGATATTTCTCGGTTCATACAAAGGATAGCGCTGTTTAATCTCATCTGGGGACCACCACTCTACCCGGCAACCTAGGCTCCGCTGCAAAGCCAATGCTTTTTCAGCTTGCTTGCGGCCGGGTTCGTCGACGAGAAAAAGGTTCCCTTCACGATGGTACGCAATCTCTGGCTTCTCGCCCTCAACGGCCATCTCATCTTCAAATTGCTCCAGGATCTCGAAGGTGTACTGCGAAATTTGAATATTCTCTTTGAGGCTGAACTGGATGCGGACATTACCCAGCGAGAGTGTGGTGGAAGCCTTTTCGTACGTAGGATCTCGCTCAACGACGACCACCTCAAGGGTGGGGTCACCATTCATCAGGTAGAAGGCGGTGGCACTGCCCATGATACCGCCACCTATTACAACAACATCATACGCTTTCTTAATCATCTTCGTTTCAAAGCTCTACCGGATCACTATAGTAGACTAGATCCCTAGGCACGAGATCTGAGACAATATTACATCTGATGTGAGCTGGGCGATATGGGAGGTAAGATAAGGGAAAATGAGTGGGGTAAGTAGCTAATCTCACATCTCAAATCTCACATCACGCATCCTTATTAGGGAACTGTTTCTAGACTAGGGATTCGGTCTCAGGGGGGTTGACCTACAGCTGTAACCACGTACCAATTCCTTCCTCCAAAGCCCGCCGGTAGATAAGGGGTGCTACCGCCATGTCGTCCAATGCCAAACCAAGGTTAGCAGTCATGGTACGTTCTTCTGGGGTCTCGCGGCCCGGCTTTTGCCCGGTGGCCAGTTCACCTAGGTCGGCATGAACCTCTGGAATATCTTGAAAATAGCCGCCTTGTTGATACTGGCGCAACTGAGCAGTATCGTCCGTACAAAATTTGGCCGTCTGGTGCAATGCCTCAGGATGCCAGTAAGAGTCAAAATCCACCAGTGACGCAAAGGCTCCTTCATTCATCCAGCCAGCCTGGATGGTAGCGTGGGGTTTTTTGAGAATTGGCCCGGCTGTGACCACAATGTCGCAACCGGTTACCGCCTCGCGGGGCGTCGTAACCGGAATGACTTCCAACTCGAAGCGCTTGCTAATATCTTCTACATAGCGCCGGGTCGCTTCAGAGTCCACATCGTAAGCCATGACTTTTTTCAGTGGAAACAGAACGTTCAACGCCTCCACGTTGCTGCGTCCTTGTACACCACAGCCAAGCATTCCCACCACCGATGATTCGGTTCGGGCCAAATAATGCGCTGACAGAGCAGTGGCTGCACCAGTACGCATGGCGGTAATCCAGACGCAATCCATCACGGAAACCGGCAGACCAGTCTCGACATCGTTGAGGATCAGCAGGCCGGTAATGTAGGGGAGCCCTTTTTTGTAGTTTTCAGGAAAGCCGCTCACCCATTTTACCCCCGCTGATTTCAAGTCCGGGATGTAGGCCGGCATGGCGTGAATGAAATTATCGCCGCCGCCGGGATGAATGCCAGGTTTAGGAGGCATCTCGGTGCGTCCTTCACCCTTGGCGTTGAACGCGATTTCTAGGGCTTCGATGATTTCGGCCATGGTCAGACCTACGGTTGTAACATCATCCTGGGAAAGATAAAGGAGCTGGTTTCTTTGCATAATGCCTCCGATCGTACAATTGTTCATCAGGCCATGATATTATGCCGAAACGGTATTTTTTTCCATGGGAAAATCCTGGATGGAGTGGTCTTGACCATTCTAGACATCTGCCCCTATACTGACGTGATCCTAAAAAAGGAAGGCCGGATTCGCAGAGCAGGGTAGGGGGAAAGCAACAACATGGCCGATCTCTATAGATTTCTTGAGGAAAATGATATTGAGTACCAGCGGCATGACCATCCTCCGGTTTACACGGTAGAAGACGTTGAGCGGTTGGTGCCGGCTCTGCCAGCAGCCAGGACGAAAAATCTGTTCTTTCGAGACAACAAAGGACGTCGCCACTTCCTGGTGGTTGTTCCGGCAGAAAAACGGGTTGACCTCAAAACACTTCCCGGTGTGATTGGATCGAACCGACTCAGTTTCGGTTCAGCCGATCGTCTGAAGCACTATTTAGGGATAGATCCCGGGGCCGTTTCAATATTTGCGGTTTTGAACGATTCTGATCAAGCAGTAGAAGTGATCATAGACGAAACCTTATGGCTATCGGAGGCTTTCCAGTTCCATCCTCTGGTGAATACCAGTACGCTTGTAATATCAAGAGAAAATCTCAGCCGTTTTCTAGATTTGACCGGCCACAAAGCTAAGAAGGTCGCGGTTCCGGCGAAAGAGTAATATATATCAACGATCTGCGGGTTCGCAACGGAAGACAACAACCGAGAAATGATTCCGTCCTCTTTTGCCAGGGGAGGAAGGAAGAAATCTCTGCTACTGGCTTTTTCCTAATCATGAAAAGCAGTTAGAGGCTCAAAGATTAGATCATCTTCCCGAAAACGGTGGGGTCTCAGGGAATGGATGTCCAGGGTCTCGGCTTTTCCCTCCACTATGAGTTCGGCAACGAGAATTCCTGCCGCAGGGCTGTGCATGAAGCCATGCCCGCTGAAACCGTTGGCGCAGATAAACCCTACTAGTTCGGGAAAAGCACCGATAATGGCATGGTTGTCAGGGGAAATCTCGTAGAGGCCGGCCCACCCCCGCGCTATTGCCGCACGTTCCAGAAGCGGTACACGATGGAGAGACTGGGCTGCGGTCCACTCGCGGCCTGCAGCGTCCACCTGCTCATTGAAAGAGCTTTCTGAATCCTGGGGGCCTGCCAGGAGCAGCCCTTTTCCTTCCCTCCGCATATACCATCCATGCTCCAGGTCTATAATCAAAGGGAAAACATGCGGTAGTTGCTCGAAAGAGTCGGTGAAGAAGATCTGCCTTCTCAATGGGTACACCGGGAGGTCCAATCCGGCCAGAGCCGCGACCTTTGCCGCATAGGGTCCAGAGGCGTTTACAACCACCTGGGTTCTCACCCGCTCTCCAGCGGAGGTCTCAACGGCCCGAATTTGTCCACTCTCCACCTGGATTCCGGTGACTTCAATCCCTTCGCGAAGAATCGCGCCTAGCCTTCGCGCACCACGTATGAAGCCCTTAAGCACCTCGTAGGGACCAGCATACCCATCCTGAGCCGTATACGAACCACCCACCAAGTCATCCACCCGCAGGAACGGCCATCGATGCTGAATTTCTTGAGGAGCCAAAAGCTCCACTTCCAGATCCAGCGTTTTCATGAGTTGGGCATTTTTCTCAAAAACTCTCCATTCCCGTTCACTCTGGGCCAGAAAGAGGTAGCCGATCTGGTGGAACTCAGGGTCAACAGCGAACTCCCCCTGGAATCGATCGAAGACCTTACGGCTGAGAAGAGAAAACTTGATGTTAATCTCAGTGGAAAATTGAGTGCGGATGCCGCCAACACACTTGGCCGTGGCACCCTCACCCATAATACCTCGTTCCAAGAGGAGGACGTTCTGCACACCCTTTTTGACCAGATAGTAGGAGATGCTGGCGCCAATAATGCCACCGCCGATAATGATTACGTCGGCTCTGTCCGGTAGAGAGCGGTTCATGTATCTCTGTAACGAACGGTAACGATCAGTGAGTGCCTTAGTTAATTTATATTCTTAACTTTTTATTATTATATTTAATGATTTTAATTATTTTCAGGAGCAAATCCTCGTCGCATGGTGTTTTCTGTGACCGAGCGGGGGTCCATAAACTGAAGAAGGTAGTCAGGCCCGCCCGCCTTGGAACCAATACCCGACATTTTGAAACCGCCGAACGGCTGACGCTCCACCAGGGCACCGGTGATACCCCTGTTCAGGTAGAGGTTTCCAACCCTAAAGTTCCTGCGGGCCTTCCTCAGATGTCTCGGGCTTCGGCTAAAGACGCCCCCAGTAAGGGCAAATTTCGTGGAGTTGGCCAACTCGATGGCCTCATCAAAGCTTTGGGCCTTCATGATGGAGAGTACCGGTCCAAAGATCTCCTCTTGCGCCAGGCGATGTTCAGGCTTGATGTCAGCAAAAATAGTTAAGGGTACATAGTATCCTTCCTCAGAAAATTCTTGGGAAATCAAGAGGTTACCTTCTTGTTTGCCGACTTCGATGAATTCAAGAATCCTTTGCTGGGCCGCCTTGTCTATGACTGGTCCCATAAAGTTGGCGGGATCCTCGGCAGGACCTATCTGGACTGATCTAGCCGCTTCCACCAGCCGACGGACGAACTTGTCATAGATGGGCTTCAGAACAATCACTCTGGAGCAAGCTGAACACTTTTGACCCTGAAAGCCGAAAGCTGAGTGGAGTACGTGGATGACGGCTTCATCGAGGTCGGCATCGTCGTCAATAATAATGGCGTTCTTCCCCCCCATCTCAGCAATGACTTTTTTGACGCTTATCTGGTTGGGCCGAACCTTGCCGGCTCTTTCCACTATGCGCAGACCAATCTCCATGGAACCGGTAAAGGCGATGACACCGATGTCAGGATGGTCCACCAAGTAATCGCCCATCACGCTGCCTCGCCCCGGAATGTAGTTAAAGACTCCTTTGGGCAAGCCGGCTTCGTTGAAAATCTCTGCCAAGGTGAAGCCAACCACAGCAGAGAGGCCCGAGGGTTTGTAAAGCACACAATTACCCGCCACAATCGCTGCTGAGGACATTCCGCAGCTTATGGCCATGGGGAAGTTCCAAGGAGCTATGACCGCGGCCAGACCCTTTGGCTGATAGAAGTAATGGTTCAGCTCACCTGGGGCTCTTCCCATCTTTATCTCACCCCCGAGGCGGATCATTTCTCTGGAGTAGTATTCCAGAAAATCAATGGCTTCGGTCACATCGGCATACGCCTGATCCCATTGCTTACCCACTTCCAATACCTGCCAGGCTGCCAGATTGTAAATGCGTCGACGGGCAATATGCGCGGCGCGAAAAAGGAACTGCGCTCTATCCTTTGGTGAAGTATCCCGCCAGAAGGGGAGGGCTTCTTTGGCGGTGGCAACCGCTATATCAATTTCTTTTCTACTCGCCTGACAGACATACCCAACAATTTCAGACGGCTTGGCCGGATTCACCGAAGCCAGGGTATCTTCGGTTTTGACTTCTGTGTCACCGATGAGCAGAGGATAGGTATGCCCGAGCATTTTGCGAACATTATCAATGGCCTCTGGAAACGCCGCCCGCACATCTGGTCGGGTAAAGTCCACCGCAGGTTCGTTGGTGAATGGACTAGTTGCACTCTCACTAACAACGTGGACTTCCTTGACTGGGATGGTCTTTGCGTTTTCATCCACTCTTTTCAACATTTCAGCTGGATCTTCCAAGAGCCTTTCGATGTCGGTATCTTCAGCGAAACTTTGGCGCAGGAAGGACTCATTGGCCGTGTTTTCCAGAAGGCGGCGTACGAGGTAAGCCATTCCGGGCAAGAGTTGGCCGTAGGGACAGTAGAGCCGCACTCGCTTGGCCACCTTAAGGAGTCCCTTTCGAACCGGCTCTGCCATACCATAGAGAACTTGGAACTCATATCGGTCCTCTGGTACCTCCAGGGCTTTGGCCATTTCCAATACCGCGGAAATACTGCGGACATTGTGAGATCCGCAGGCTAGGTGGCAGATATCATGGTTCTCCAGGATCTTCTGTGCTTGTCGTTCAAAGGCGGCGTCGGTTTCAGCCTTAATAGTATAAACAGGGATTTTCCAGCCGTTTTGTTTGGCAATCACCGTCTCATAATCCCAATAGGCCCCCTTCACCAGCCGGATAGACAAGGGGAGGCCCTCATTTCTTGCCCAGTTCAGGAGGTTTTCCAAATCCTGGTCTGTCTCATACAAATAGCTCTGGAGGGCAATACCCAAATGCGGGTACTCCCTGAATTCCGGCAAGGAGCGTAATCTACGAAAAACTTCCAAGGTCATGTCCTTATATATGTGCTGCTCCATATCGATCCGGACGAAGGCTCCTATCTCTTTAGCCTTGATCACAATTGGCTTGAAACGTTCGCAAATCGCCTCAACCGAGCCTTGGAAATCAGCGGGTGTGGCCTGGGAGTAAAGACTCGAGGGTTTGAGCGAGATGTAGAGCTTGGGTGCATGGCCCCAGTCTAAATCTGAAGCCGTATTTCCAAGGCTTTTCCAGTGTTTTTCCTCCCTTTCAAGTGAATCAAGGAGGTCAAGATAACTCTGCTGGTATTGCTCAGCTTCCTCCTTACTTACCGTGGCTTCGCCGAGTATATCGACAGTAAAACCAAAATTGTTTTTTCGTAGTTTTGTCAATACTTTAATAGCCTGTTTGGTGTTTTCACCAACGATAAACTGTTTAGCCAAGCTTTCAATGTTGGCTCGAATGGTTCTGGCCAACATCTTGCCAGTGAGACCGCCTCCAAGACCTGCACCCTTGGCCCCCCATTTGAGCGCTGCAGGGACATCTTGATCCGGTCCGGCAAAATATTCTTCAATGTGGCGGCTAAGAGAATCAGCCGTTGTCAGGTAAGGATTCTCCTGTGGTCAAGTAGGGCAATACATCGACAAAACGGAAAAGCTGTACTTTAAAGTCCTCGTTACGCATGCACCAATCCATGACTTTTCCTGTCCACCAGCCCTTGTCGAATATTGATGGTGCTTCGTCGCTAATTATGGCGAAAAAGTCTCTGCCGCGGGCTTTGATCTGGGCATCAAGGGTTGAATTAGCCATGTTTGTTACCCTCCGTGGACGTTACTAAAGTATTAATTCTATTTCTAGCTATATTAAATAAAATATAATCTTTTTAGTCATTTATATCTGTAAATTCTACTTGCTAAGTGCAGGTCTATACCGGCTCGTTTGTGGTTTTCATTATACCAGTAAGGGCTTTCTTGCAGAAACGTCTTTAGCACCTAGCAGCAATAATTCAAAGCATGAAAGAGAAACATGTCTAACCGTGGGACTTTGACGATGAGATGGACTGTTCTCGGCCATTGGGCCCAGTGGGTGTGAACTCTGAGCGAAACCGAACGGATATAAGCTCACAGGAACTCCAGTTCAGTGAGTTGATGGCCAACGGGAGCAGAATCGTGGTCAACTTTAAGTGAAAATGAGATCACCAGAGAAAAAAGTCTATGAAAGGAAGGCTCTCGGTAACGGCTTGGTTTCTTTCTTCGTTTTTGCTCGTTACCCTCGATTTTTCCACAAACTACTTCAGGAACCGCATGATCCGTTGGGACGTAATCCGAGGAAAGGGAAAATCGGTCAGAGGTGAAGGCAAAAGGGGGGACAATTCGGCAGACATTCTCAGCGTAAATGTGCGAGAACGACTTAAAAGTTTACATAATATACATTATCGGACTATATTTCTATGGTAGCCAGAAAAAGAAAAACCAAGGTGAGACTGCTTGCTACGTTGCGTGTACGTACAAACAATGGGGTCGGACACTATATCCGACCCCAAGCAAACACTATTCCTTATGAGGAAAGCACGAATTATTCGCTTTCCACCGTAAATGAATTGCGGGCCTTGCCGTCAAGCTAATTACACACAGCCGGTAGGCTTGGGCAGCCCGGCCATCTTACAGGCGCCTTTACCCGGCCCAGAGGGAAAGAGTTCATAGATGTACTTAAGCTTGTAGCCGGTCACCTTGGTTAGGATCCGCACCATGGGGGCAATGCCGTGCTTCTGATAATAGTCCTGCAGAACGTGGATGACCTTCCAGTGCTCCTCGGTCAGTTCACTAATGCCCTCAGACGTCTTGACGTAATCAACCCATTCAGGGCACCAGTTTTCGAAAGCATCGATAAATCCATCTTCATCAATCTCGAATGTTTTGCCCATGTGGTCCACTGTTGCCATGAAATTCACCTCCTGATCTTGTTACCGGCCCAGGTCGCCAACGGTAATGTTGGCCGTGCCGTTGTCAATCTTTCTTGTTTTCCTCTCAGAATTATTTCTTGACTCGCGCTGGTGCGCCAGAGCCCTCCGTATCAGGCCATCGGCCCACTCCGGTGTGCCGATGGCGTGTACATGGGAATACGTGGCCAGTACATTCCTATAGCACACTCCATCCTTTCCGTCTAGAATACCATTTCCCCTCTTCATTGCAAAAACCAGTGAATTGGGGTCCAGATCAAAGTGACTCACCCGGGAGTAATGAAACTCATGCCCTTTTAAAGTGATTCCCACTGGATAAAAAGGATTCGCTTCAACCACTTCCAACCTGGTGTAGCCATGTCCCTGGGGCTTTTTCTTGAGCTGAAAGTCCATCGGCAGGGCCTCCACCATGGGATAGATCCTGCTATTCATCTCTAGGCTCCGCCCGAGGTACATGAGGCCGCCGCATTCAGCGTACACCGGCAAACCTGTCTCGATGGCCGATTTGAGGGACTCTCTGAGCTGGCTGTTGCCAGCTAGTTGCTCCGCATGTGTCTCAGGAAAGCCGCCGCCGATGTAAAGTGCATCCAGAGGCGGCAACGTTCTGTCCTTCAAACTGTTCACCTCCACCAATCTAGCGCCTCGTCGTTTGAGGGCTCCAAGGTTCTCTGGATAGTAGAATTGAAAAGCGGAATCCCTGATAACCCCGATAACTGGCTGGCGATAGGCCTGGCTTACCCTTTCACCGGAGTAAGCCGGTTGCCAGTACAACGGAGGGGCTTGGTTGGCGATGGCGATGACCGTTTCCAGATCCAGGTATCGTTCCACAACCTGGATCCTAGCCAAAATGGCCTCCCGTGCTTCCGGATGCTCCAGGGCGGTCACGAGACCCATGTGACGTTCAGGGAAGTCATCTTCCTTTAGCTTGGGGATGGCACCCACCACCGGAAGTCGACAGTAACGCTCGATGGTGGTCCGCAGCATCTGCTCATGCCGGGGCCCTGCCACCCTGTTCAAAATGACTCCTCGGATGGGAACCTCGGGATCGAGATGCTGGCAGCCAAGGACAGCAGCAGCAGCGGTGCGGGTGACCATGGTACCGTCCACCACCAGAAGCACGGGCGCCTGCAGCAATTTGGCCAGTTCGGCGGTACTACAGGAGCCAGCAACATCCATACCGTCAAAGAGGCCGCGGTTGCCCTCGATAACCGAGCCGTGCGCCCCATGAGTCTGCTGCCAGAATGAGTCGAGGATTTGCTCCCGGCTCATCATGTATGGGTCCAGATTGTAGCAAGGCTGGTCGGCAGCCAGGGACAACCAGCCGGGGTCAATGTAATCCGGACCCTTCTTGAAGGGAATGATCTCCCCTACCCTCTGCCGCCAGGCGGCGATGAGTCCGAGGGAAAGAGTAGTTTTCCCGGATCCACCGCGCAGTCCTGCAATGACCACGCGGGGTTTGTTTTTATTCATACGTCTCTTACAGCTCCCTGCGGCACTGACCTACCACTTGAACTGGGTGGTGGTTCGCCAGGTGGTCATAGCAAGCCGGTAGTCGTCAATGTGCTCGTGCCGAAATTCCAGCTCGGCCTTTTCGAAGAACTTCTCCCAGCCTATCCGTTCAATCCATTCACCCACACGCTCGTAACGGTTAGCGTCGCTGGCATACAGATCCACGATCTTCCTGATGGTCTTGATGGTAGTGGGCCAGCGGGGCGGTTCGTTTGGGATATAGGGCACGGCCAGCTTGGAGAACTTGGGCGCACAGCGGGAGTTGGACACCTTGCCACCCACCCAGAGCGCGATGCCGTCACCCTCGGCGCTTGTGAGCGGCATGGCCGGGCACATGGTGTAACAGTTGCCGCAGAACATGCAGCGCTCGTTATTCACTGCGACGCTTTTCAAATCCCCAACCTTGGATGGTCTAATGGCTGCAGTGGGACAAGCAGCAATGGCCAGCGGAATTTCGCAGACCTTGCTTACCCGCTCATGCTCAATGAAGGGCGGTTTACGGTGCACACCCAGGATAGCGATGTCAGAGCAGTGCACGGCACCGCACATGTTGAGACAGCAGGCCAGGGAAATCCTCAGTTGGGCTGGCAGTCGCATGGAGCAAAAGTCATCATAGAGGTCATCCAGGACAGCCTTGACGATACCGGAAGCGTCAATTGCGGGCGTATGGCAGTGAATCCAGCCCTGGGTGTGGACAACGTTGGTCACACCTGCACCGGTGCCGCCAATGGGGAACTTGTTGCTGCCGGCGTCGAACTTGCGGCTCTTCAGGTCGTCCACCAGTGGCTGTACCTTGGCCTTGTCGTCTACCATGAACTCGATATTGTTTCTGGTGGTGAAGCGCAGATAGCCGTCGCAATGCTTGTCGGCAATCTCGCAGACTTCACGGATGAAATCCACACTCATCAGCCGGACGCCGCCGACCCTGACGGTGTAAACTTCAGCACCGGTTTCCGAAACATGGACGAGAACACCAGGCTCGAGGATCTCATGGTACTTCCACTTGCCGTAGTTTTCCTTGATAACTGAAGGGAAAAACTGCTCATAGTGCGGTGGCCCTGGTGTTTCTTACGGAATTCTACCGCGTCAATCTCCCAACCGCCAGGTACGTCTGCGGGATCGTAGAAGATATAGGGATTGTAGCGTGGGGTGTTGATCATGCGCGGATCGGGCTCCAGCTCAGTTGCTTTGAGGAAAGTCCTCAAACCGAGACGCTGGATGGTCTCGCCCACGCGCTCGCGGTTCTTACCTTCTTCCATCCACCAATCCCACATCTTGTCCACGAA
>CAYFXH010000132.1:0-10392 GCA_964346905.1 uncultured Desulfobacteraceae bacterium
CAGGGGTGCTATTTGCAGATGCAACTTGCGGTTCCTGGGCCCGTCGAATTCACAGAAAAATATTTTCTGCCAGGTGCCGAGAACCAACCGGCCGCCGGAAACAAGTAATGTCTCGGCTGGGCCGATCAGGCTCGCCTTAACGTGAGCAGGAGAGTTTCCCTCCAGGTGTTTATAGTTGGCCTCCCAGGGTACCATCTGGTTGAGCACCATGAGGATATCCGTTTTGACCGCAGGATCCGCGCCTTCATTAATGGTGATGGCGGCGGTGGTATGGGGCACATAGAGAGTGAGACGGCCGTCCTTCACCCCTGAGCTGGTAAGCTCATTCCGCACCTGATGTGTAACATCCACCATTTCGGTTTGAGCTGAAGTCCTGACACTAAGGGTTTTCAGCATATTCCACTCCTCACTCTCTCACCGCTTAACCCCACGTGTGGATCGACGCGGAGACGCGGTGATATGGCGACAGACGAAAAGTTGGAAAGCAGGAGAGTAACAAATTCCTGACAACTTGTATCTTTGCAACTCACTACCGTGGAATGATGAGCCCTGACTCCGTCCTCTTTTCTCCACTCGTTTGAACCTCTGCATCTTTCTGTTCCAACTCTACCTTGCTCGCAATGGAGCGCTTTGCCAGACCGAGGGCAAAACTATGCTCGGTGAGAAGGCCCACCTCATTCTCCAGGTCAATGGCAGCGGCCAATGCCCGTAGAGGAGTAAGGCCGTCTCCTCCAGTAGCCGGCGATAGCGCTGCCGCAACTCGAGGGTGAAAATTTCGGCTGCGGCTTCACGGTGGATCTGCCCTATCCTCTCCAGTTGGGCACTCTGGGAAATTACCAGCCGACTTTCGCTGAGACCCTTTATCTTCTCGGCGAAAGGTTGTACCAGTTCCTCAGCTAACCGCCAGGCAACGAAGGGCTGTACCTCAAGGAGACTATCTGAACTGCGGAGGAGGAGCGTATCTCCTTCTATCTCCGTTTTATCCAGAAGGTGATAGATATGGGGAGCTGACACCGTCTCCACCCAGGAGGCCAGATGCTTGTGGATCGCCTCGTAGCCGGTAGGCAGTTCCCTGTTTTGCTGCTGATAGATTTCTGCCACCTCCTCAAAAAGAAAGCGGAGATGCTCTACTGGAATTTCTATGAGTCGCCCTGGAACCCCACCAGTCATTCGATCGAAAAGGTCTCTAACTCCCTTGCGGGTAGTCTGGATCGCCTCAAACTCTTGGAAGAGACCTTCAGAATTGAGCACGGCAACTGCCATCAGATAACCGCGGCCGGCATCGGGTAGTTTCAGGACCATCCCGCGCTCTCCACCACTTTCCGGCCAACTGGCCCAGGCTTCGGCCTGCCGATCCGCCGGGCGTGGGACCAGAACCCTAGTTACTGGCTCTGTCTCCTCTTGCTTCTTGACGAGTCCCTGACGAGTCAGCCGGTAAAGAGCGGTCTTGAGTGCCCTTCGCACGGGCTTCTTCGCTGGGACGTTCTCTAGAGCATGGAGCACCTGAACAGCCACGGGACTGGCCGTGGCACCAAGGGCTTCGATGAACGCGAGGGTAAAGGGAGCGGATCGCTGGATCAGCGGCTGCAAGCTCTCCAGGAACTGGGTGAAGCTCTCCCCCTCAGGGTCCTGGGCCATCAGACGGTCCAGGAGCATTTGAAGCTGAACCTGCTCTTCTTCTGTCAGCGCAGAACGATCATGTCGCTTCCGCTCTTTTTTAGTATGTTTCTTTCTTGCCATAAGTTTCTGAATCCGTTAATACCGAAATCCCAAATGCTAAGATAATATTTCAGGGTTTCAGGTGTTAAGTATCAGGTAAGAGAATAAAAGCTGAAACCTGAAACCTAAATCTGCAATCTAAAATCTACAATCTAAAATCTAAAATCTACCTTCTGCTCCATGCCCTATGCCCTATGCCCTATGCTTTTTAGACAACTGACCACCGACGTCCTATAGCTTGATACTCGCCACAAGCTCCTTCACCGCGGCCACTGAATGGTCAAACGCTGCCTTCTCCTCTGTAGTCAGCTGAATCTCAATCACTTTCTCCACACCATCGGCACCCAGCATCGCCGGAACACCAACAAAGTAGCCGCCCACATTGTATTCGTTGTCGCAGTAAGCGGCACAAGGGAGAATCCGCTTTTGATCCTTGAGGATGGATTCTGCCATCTGTACCGCAGCGGCCGAAGGAGCATAGAAGGCACTGCCCGTCTTCAACAAGCTGACGATCTCGCCTCCTCCCTTACGGGTTCTCTCTACTAAAGCATCAATGCGTTCCTGGCCCATAAGATCCGGGATAGGAATGCCAGATACCGTTGTGTAACGCGGCAGCGGCACCATTGTATCCCCGTGGCCCCCGAGGACAAATGCCTGGATGTCCTTTACTGAAACACCGAGCTCCATGGCGATAAAGGTGCGGAACCGAGCAGAGTCCAACACGCCCGCCATTCCCATCACCCGGTTGGTGGGAAAAGCACTCACCTTGTGGGCCACATACACCATTGCATCCAGCGGGTTGGAGACAATAATCAGAAAGGCCTCTGGCGAATACTTGACCACCTGTTCGGTCACCGCTTTCACAATGTTGGTATTGGTATTCAGGAGATCATCACGACTCATCCCTGGCTTGCGCGGGATTCCTGCAGTGATGATCACCACATCAGAATTGGCAGTGTCGGCATAATCATTGGTGCCTATCACCTCGGCATCGAAACCTTCCACTGGGGCTGCCTCCATCAGGTCCAGCCCCTTGCCCTGGGGCATCCCCTCAATGATGTCCACCAGCACCACGTCGCCCAGCTCTTTTGCTGCGGCCCAGTGTGCAGCCGTTGCCCCCACAAAACCAGCGCCAACCACGGTCAATTTGTTTCTTCTCAAACCCATGAGTGCACTCCTCTAACCATTACATGTGGTTGTATAACCTTATAAGTATCTCCCTTTCTCACGTCTACGTTTGCTCAGACCCTATTCAGCCAGCAAATGCTCAGGTGTCGACCTAGGTTCATGAATCCCGAAAGCGATGCGCAAATATGGCATGTGATATTTAGAACAAATCTACAGGTAACCTAGAGCAAACCTGGGTCAAAGTCAAGATGAAATGGATTGAACAATTGCTGGGGGATGTGGGATGTGAGATGTGGGCAAAAGCAAACGGGCTCTGCCAATATCGCACATCCCAGATCTCACATCTCACAGCGCTGTTTTGTATTTGCTTGGTGCTTTGAAACAGGAGACCCGCGCTTCTTTAGATGATCTTAATACTCTCAGGGGGACAGGTGAGGCAGACGGGTTCACCCGGACGTAAGCCCATGTTTGTGAATTGCTTTTTGGGGATCAGAATGCTTAAGGGAATCCCCGCATCAACCAGAGCTCGTACACGCTCTTGTTCGTCGGTCAGCTGGATCAGCCTACCACAGAGGGAGTTTTCGGTTGTAACCACATTCTGGCTGGGGGTGATTTCTACCAACGTCGGATCAATGAAGATGCGCACAGGTCCTTGTTCCTGGCTGTGCACAGCAAGTTTCAGCCGGTTCTGTATAAGGCAGTATGTGCTTCCGTGCTCGTCAACCTCGATTCGCCCATGAAATATATTCTCATAGGTGGAGTGTGTTAGTTTGCCATCGAATAAAAACAGGGTGTCGTCCGCTAGCCTTGTCGCCTGAACCATGTCATGCGTGGTGAAAATCACGGAGATCCCCTTATCCCGGTTGATTTCCTGAATGATCCGTTCGATGGCAATCTGGTTCTCCATGTCCACATTGACCGTGGGTTCATCAAAGAGAATGACCTCGGGAGAACAGGCCAGGGCCATGGCGATGGCAACTCTTTGGGTCTCACCGCCCGAAAGCTTGTGGGCCCTGGCATCCCTGAGTGGACGCATTCCAATTACATCCAATAGGGCGTCGATGATCCTCTCACGTCCCGATTTTGGTAGTTTGCGAATACCCAGAGGAAATTCCAGATTTCTGGCAACAGTCGTGGTAAACAGAATAGGATGTTGTCCAACAATGACCACCTTACGACGCAAGTGATTCAGCGAGTTGGCCTTGAAATCAACCCTTTTGCCATTAAAATGGAGCTCGCCTGATGTTGGCGCCTGGAGGAATGCCAGGATTTCCACAAGAGTAGTTTTTCCCGCTCCATTGGGCCCTAGGATGCCCAGCACCCTTCCCTCTTCCAGCGACAGTTCATCGATGTCAAGCACGGTCCGCTGGCCGTAGGTTTTTTTCACATTTTTCAGTTCGTAGAGCACGTCAAAAAACCAGGACAAGGCGCATGGTACAGGGTTCAAGGCGTAGGAGAAGGAGCTAGAAGTCAGGAGCCAGGAGCCAGGAGCGGGACAGAATATTGGAATAATGGGGAAAACAAAACAACTGTAACCTCTTCCAGTTCCCTTTGACCCGACATTCCATTATTCCACCATTCCCTTAGTGCTTTTGTGATTCTCCTGAATTCTGAATGCTGACTTCTGACTCCTGACCTCTGTCGTCTGTCCTCTGTCTTCTGACTTCTGACCTTTAATCCCCGTCTCGCCCTTTCTCCGCCTCCACGCGTCACCCTTTTCTTAAATCCGAAATTCGCAATCCGAAATCCGAAATCATTTTGACTGCTGCCTGCTGCCCCTTAGACTCTGGCTTTACGTTGAACAAAGTTGAAACAGAGATTCACCCCGAAGCTCACCGTAAGTAGCACGATTCCCAGGGCTACACCCAAAACAAACTCTCCCTTGTCGTATTCCAAGGCCATGGCTGTGGTCATGGTTCGGGTGAAGCCCTTGGCATTGCCTCCCAGCATCATGCTGATGCCCACCTCGGCAATGACCCGACCAAAGGCAGCAACAACCGCCGCCACAATACCAAAGCGAGCTTCACGAATAATCACCCAAGCTGTTTGCAGTGCGTTTGCACCCAAGGTCATGGCGGTTTTCCGGTAACGGTCGTCGATGCGGCTTATGGCCGAGATCGTAAAGGTGGTGACAATGGGGATGATCAAAATCACCTGTCCTATGATGATCGCCTTCTGGGTATAGAGGAGATCAAGCGGACCAAAAATGCCTCGCCTGGAGATAAAGGCGTAAACAAAAAGTCCCACCACCACGGTGGGTAGGGCTAGCAGAGTGTTGAAAACAGTGATCAGCAATCGCCTGCCACGAAATTCCCCAAAACCGATGAAAAATCCTGCTGGGATTCCCACCAGGCTGGCAATGAGAGTGGAGATGGAGCTCACTTTCAAAGAGACAGAGATAATCTGGAGGAGCTCCTGGTTTAGCCCCCAAAGGAGCAGAAAGGCGGACATAAAGCTGTCAGTTAAGAATTCCACCAGTCGACTCTCCGAGTCAGGTTTGCCGGTTTAGCCGGTTAACCGGTCAGCCAACTATTGTTCGCGTAGGGGCGGAGTTTATCTCCGCCCGAAACTGTTACATCAACATATTCTGTATTGTTATCCCCTCTCCACCCAATGGGGGGAGAGGGCAAGGGTGAGGGGGGACCACATTTCTCTCTATGTCACCCCTCAACCTAACCTTCTCCCCTCGAGGGGAGAAGGAACTAGTTGTGAAAACTACAGAACTACTGAGCAAACTTGATCGCATCCGGAAAAAACGCTTGCTGCCCTTGAATTCTATATCCAGCAATAAGAGTCTGGGCTTTGGGCGAAACCAGCCACTTAGCCAGTTTGTCAGCCCACTCAAATTTGACATGCGCATATTTCTTCGGGTTTATGGGGATGATTCCATAGGGATTGAAAAGCCGCTGGTCCCCTTCACAGAGGATTTCCAGGTCTAAACCCTGCTTCCTACCGAGTTTGTACTTCAGGTAAGTGGAGCGGTCTGTCAAGGTATACGCTTGTTTTTCCTCGGCGTAGGTAAGTGCTTTTCCCATACCCTGACCAATGGACAGGTACCACCTGCCAAGCCCTTCTGGATGCTGGAAGGAGAAGCTCTTCTTTTTCCCTTTCTTGAAGATCTCGATGCTCACAGTCTTCATCGGCAAGCGGGTGGCCTTCCAGAGTGTTTGCTCCTTGGTATGGGTGCCGCTGTCATCTCCCCGAGAGATAAACCTGACTTTTGCCCGGGCAATCTTAGACAGCGCCGTGACCACATCACTCATCCCCCGTATTGCCGCGGGGTCTGTAGCCGGGCCGACAACAACAAAGTCATTGTGCATAACCTCCAGCCGGTAAGCGCCGTGGCCGTCAGCCACAAACTTTTCTTCTCTGGCTTTGGCGTGGACAAAAATAATATCCACATTCCCATCCATGCCGTCACGAATGGCAGCTCCGGTGCCCTTAGCAAAGACCTTTACCTTGATGCCGGTATCTTTGGTAAACTCTGGTAGCAGGATGTCCAGCAACCCTGAATTCTCCGTGCTGGTGGTGGTGGACATTTTGAGCACTTTTCCGGCTCCCGTGACTGCGGTTGAAACCAAAATCAGCACAACGATCACCACAACAGCCCAAATCCACCCTCGTTTCATCTCCTGTATCTCCTCCAGCTACTCCTTCTTCGATCTAAGTCTCTCACAGAGATCACAGAGAACTCTGAGAGCTCTCCAAATGTAATAACGTTGAGGTTGATCTCGCCCAAGGAAGGATCGCTTAAAGGCTTAATGGAGAGATCCTGAGCGCAAAGAATAAGCTTGCTTGTTCATGGCGCTCTGGCTCTCTCCATTTGTCCCGATAGCCCTATCGGGACCCCCTGCTTTGCAGTGGGCTCTTTAAGCGATCCGACTACATCCGCAAATCACTTTTTCTCTGAGCTCTCTGAGGACTCGAGAGCCCGCAGGGCTCGGGCGAGAGGTCCTTATCCCGCAATCACCTCACCATCTGGTTGTCTACCCTTTAAAAACCACGTGTCCCGATGTACTCAGATCGTATCCAGCAAAACCAACACTCATCTGCAAGAACTCCTGATCACGAAGCAGCGCCATGAGCATCTGCACCCCACGGCTGAAAAAGATGTCCTTGCGGACAATGAAATCATAGCGCTCCCAACACACCTCCACCTGATCCAAGCCCAACATTTCCCCCACAGCGGCAATGGCCAAACCAGCATCCGCCCTGCCCGCCAGGATCTCCAGCCCCACATCCAGGTGGCGACCGAAACCGGTTTCATAGCCCGAAATCTGCTCGCCGCTTATTCCCTGCCGCTGGAGCTCGCGATCCAGCAGCAGGCGAGTTCCGGTTCCCTCCTTGCGGTTGGCAATACGCAACCGACCGCTGGCAAGATCGGCCAATTCGGTTACACCATGAGGATTTCCCGGAGCCACCAGCACCGCCTGAAGTCGCCTGCAGAAATTCACCACCACTACGCTGTCACCAAACTCTTCCTCCACATAGGCGAAATTATATTCCTCTCCTTCCGGCTCCACCAGATGAGCCGAACACAGGTGGCAGAGGTTTTCCTTGAGGGCGCGGATGCCGCCCATGCTCCCCAGGTTGCTGAATACTGGCAACGGCAGGCGGTGGCGGCGACTGAACAGTTCCAGCAGTTGGTCTAGGAGCAAGTCGTTACTACCAGTTATTATAAGTAAGTTTGTGTGACTTTCCGGCTTGGCTTCTAATACCGGATAGTTTTCGGTATGATGTTCCAGCCACCGGTCCAAAAGGTGACGCTGAAAGAGCCATTTACCCGTAATCTTGGTGGCAGGCAGCCCCTTATCGCTAATGAGACTATATATCTTTTTCTCATTAATTCCAAGATACTGAGCAGCCTCTTTGGTGTTCATCAATGAGGACATCCACCACCTCCTACCCTCCTGCAACTGGTGACATCTACAATGCAACTTCACCCGTGAACCAGATGAGATGGACTTTAGCACATGCTCAAAACCAAGTCAAAAACAAACTAATAGTAACTTATAATTACCTTTTACCGGCCGCTTTTTTTGTGGCAATTACCCTCCAGTATGTTTAAAGTACACGGTTACAGAGGCTCGCGTGAATCGACAAGTGAACCGATTCTTGGCGTAACATATGTAGTCTACAGACAGCGGAATAAATCATTGCACTTTGCGGTTTCCGGCATCGAGGTTCATCCACTCATTCCACCCCTGATCGCCTTTGCAATCTCCTTTTTCACCTCCATGGGGGGGATCTCCGGAGCCTTTCTCCTCCTGCCTTTTCAGGTAAGTGTGCTTGGTTTTACCAGCCCAGCAGTAACCCCCACCAACTTAATTTTCAACATGGTGGCCATTCCCAGTGGGGTGTACCGCTACATCCGGGAGGGACGCATGGCCTGGCCCCTCACCTGGGTTATCATTGCCGGCACCCTCCCGGGGGTCTTTCTTGGTGTCGTGTTTCGGATCAAGTACCTGCCCGATCCCCGAGCCTTTAAGCTCTTTGTGGGTTGCGTGCTTATCTATATTGGTGTGAGGATGCTCTACGAGCTGGTCAGAAGGAATGCAACCGGTATGGAAAAAATCAACGCCATGGAAGAAAAGTTTAAACAGCGGGTGGTGCAAATGCGCAGCGCCCAAAAGGCCAAGGTGGCTGCCGGTCTGCCGGCCGAAGCCGTGGTAAATACCGTATCGGTCTCCTTTCGCCGCATTGAGTACGAGTTCTACGGCGAAACCTATGAGTTCAACACCTGGTTCCTGCTGCTGCTCACCTTTATCGTCGGCGTTATTGGCGGGACCTACGGTATCGGTGGCGGATCCATCATTGCTCCTTTTCTCATCACTTTTTATGCCCTTCCCGTCTACACCATTGCCGGCGCAACTCTCATGGGCACCTTTCTCACTTCTATTTTCGGTGTGATTTTCTATATCATCATCGCCCCCATGTACGCGCACACCGGCCTGGCCATTGCTCCGGATTGGCCCCTGGGCATCCTTTTTGGAATCGGCGGCACCATCGGCATGTACTGCGGAGCCCGTGCTCAGAAGTTCGTGCCCGGCAAGGTCATTCGGCTTGTGTTGGGCCTCCTCATCACTTTCCTGGCGCTGAGATACATACTCAAGTATTTTTACTGATAAACAGCAGATTCAACATGGCGCCACATGTCAGTCGTCCGTGGTCCGTAGTCTAAAAGGCATAGGGCATGGAGCATGGGGCCTAGAGTAGAATTTAGATTGCAGATTTAGGTTTCAGTGTTCAGTGTTCACGATTGGAGTTGTATTCGGATAGGAGTTTTTCAAAGCTTTTCCTTGTACCTTGTGCCTTGTACCTTGTACCGGAATTCTCCTGAATTCTGAATTCTGGCTACTGACTACTGGCCTTACGCCGTGAGCCTTGCGCCTTTAGCCTTTTGGCCTTGAGGGCACGGTTTTGATGGACACTGGACCCAATTGGAATGTATATGGACTGATATGAACAGTGAGGCACACCCTAAGTATCGCTTTAACCGCATGGAGCTTGCCGGCTCCTTGGGTGACTTGGGCACCCTGCTGCCCATTGCCATTGGCATGATTCTCTTGAACAAACTTCACGCCACCAATGTTTTCATGTTAATCGGCCTTTTCTACATTGTGGCGGGCCATTATTTCGGAGTACCAATCCCAGTACAGCCCATGAAGGTGATCGGCGCCTATGCCATCGGCATCGGCTTGACTCCCACCCAGATTGTCGCCTCAAGCCTGTGGCTGGGTGTCTTCATCCTCTTTCTGGGCTTCACCGGTTTGATCCAGTTTATCGGCAAGTATACGCCAAAAAGCACGGTACGCGGGGTGCAGCTGGGGGTTGGCGTGGTTCTCATGATCAAGGGTCTCAAGCTCATGATCATGCCGGACCCCAATCTGGTGGTTCAGGCCGTCGGTCCTGTCAATATGAGCATTATCCTGGGTGCAGCGGGTCTGCTCTTGACCTTCGTGCTCTTGGACAACAAGAAGCTTCCAGCTGCCCTTGTCCTTGTAGTTCTGGGGATTTTCCTGGGTGTTATTCTTGGGAAACCGATAAATGTGGCGGAGTTCAACTGGTCCGTCCATTACCCCAAACTGATTCCCTATGGCTGGCCATCCTTGCACGACTTCCTCTGGGTCCTGCCAATCCTGGTCCTGCCCCAAATTCCCATGACCATTGGCAATGCCATCATTTCCAACACCGACATCACGCACGAGTACTTCGGCGATCGTGCCCACCGGGCCACCTATCGCAGTGTGGCCAACAGCCAGGGACTTGCAGACATCGTCTCGTTCTTTCTGGGAGGCATCCCCATGTGCCATGGAGCTGGGGGGTTGGCTGCCCACTATCGCTTCGGCGCCAGAACAGCCGGCTCCAATCTGATAATTGGCGGGATCTTCGTCTTACTGGCCCTAATCTTAGGTGAGAATATCGTCACTATCCTTACCCTACTGCCCTTTTCACTTCTGGGGGTTTTGCTTGTGTTTGCCGGCCTGCAGCTGGCTCTAATGATCCAGGACCTCAAGGACCGCAAAGACCTGATCGTGGCCCTGT
>CAYFXH010000132.1:10402-11883 GCA_964346905.1 uncultured Desulfobacteraceae bacterium
GGCAATATTCATGCTCGGCATAGCCCTAGCTGCCAACTTGGGGGTTGCCTTCATTGTGGGAATAGTAGCTGCCTACGCTTTCAAGAGTGAAAAGCTCACAGTGTAGCCAACCGCCACCTCTTCCTATAGAGAACCCGGCCGTTGCACGAGCTTGAATGGTCCACGCTATCTTCCCTGATAACTCTTCGCTATCCGGCTTTGGCCAACCCACACATTCTTGTACGGAACATAAGCGGATCCAAGATAGCTAACCTGCACTCCCCTTACCCAGGGCTGAAAAAGATAATTAAAACCATTGACATGTTGCGTAATAATGGGCGCGTCCATCATGACCAACTTCTGCACCTCCCGGTATAGTACCACCCTCTTCATGTAGTCTGTTTCGCGCCGTGCTTGTTCCAGCAAGTTATCCACCTGCTGGTTGTAGTAACCCATGCGGTTAGTCTTGCTCTTGGAATGGCAGAGGACATAGAGGAAATTGTCAGGATCAGGGTAGTCAGCGTACCACGCAGCATAGTACATGGGTGCCTTTTTTTCATTGATAAACGTGATAAACTCGCTCCAGTTTTTTGCTACCCTGGGAACCAACGTGATGCCAATCTCGGCCAGATAACGCTGGTATTCTCTTAACTCTCGCTGCACACTTTCCGATTTTGAGACAGTCCATACCTCAATAGGAGCGATGCCGCGGCCTTGGGGATAGCCCGCTTCTTCAAGCAGTTTCTTCGCTCTTTGCGGGTCGTATCGATATCCTTCGAAGTGCGGGTCAAAACCAGCTATCCCAGGCGGCAGAATGCCTTTGGCTGAGATGCTGCCCCTCTTGGTGATGTCTCGGACAATTGCCTCAGTGTTCACCGCATAGGAAATTGCCTGGCGAACGCGCAAATCATTGAAAGGAGCCATATCAACATTCATGCCCAGATAAACGAGATTCAGTGTGGGTTTGCTGATCAGATTGTAGCGCTCAAGATAGCGAGTGTTTGACATGATCAGATCATATTTGTTGCTGGGAATAATGGATTGCTCGAGGAATCCCTTTTCGAAGTCATCAAAAATTCTTTCCCACTCGACATTGGGGTAGATGCGAAAGCGTACGGTATTTAAAAACGGACGACCCGCATAATAGTTCTCGTTAGCGGTAAGGACAATCTCTTTACCCGATTGCCAACCGCCGAATACGAAAGGACCGGTGCCGGTGGGCCGTCTACCAAAAAGCGGGCCGATATCTTCTTGTGGGACCACTTTGGCGTTGGCCATGGCCAGAATAGAGAGAAAAGGCGCATAGGGCTGTTTTAGTTGGATCTCCAGAGTGTATGGGTCTAAAGCTCGCAGACCGGACACGCGCGGGCTTGTGCCTTGGTGAAATGATTCCGCACCCTGGATGTTCAAAAACAGTGATGCTACCGGTGATCGCGTATCCGGGCTAAGGATACGGCTAAACGAAAATACAAAATCCTTGGACGTAACCTCACGTCCGTTGT
>CAYFXH010000133.1:0-11537 GCA_964346905.1 uncultured Desulfobacteraceae bacterium
TTGCGAAACCGGGAACCCGCCCGAAGGGTGGGAGTCCGAAGGACAATTGCGGATTTCTAAATTCGAAATTCGAAATTCGAAATTCGAAATTATTAGGCCCTACTACTGGATTCTATGCATTGGTCTTGCGCCTTGCCTTTAGGTGCCCTGCGTTTTCCCGGTGGTCCGCCAATTTGGCATGGCTTTCGCAGGTGAATAAACATTACTATATGTACAAAGCGAATAGCTGACAGGACTCGGTGAATAATGCAGAAGATGCCTGGAACAAAGGCTTTTCTCGCGTTGTCTAAACCCACATATCCGCCCAGAAAGCGTCATTGACATTTACTTTGCAATGACTAATTTGGTATGTTAGTAGTACAGAGTATAGAATACCATATCTAACGTTTGAATTGAGGAGAGACGAATTGAGTCCTTTCTATAAAAACCTGGCTCTCTGGCTGGTTATCAGCTTGATGGTCATCCTGCTCTTCAACATGTTCAACCATCCCGGCCAAAGCAAGCAGGAAACTAGCTACAGCGAGTTTATTGCCGCCCTCTCCGAGAGCGAGGTGAGCCAAGTAACGATTCAGGGAAACGACATTTACGGTAAGTACAAAGACGGCACCGCCTTTCGAACCTTTGTTCCCAATGATCCTGACCTCATTCGGGAGCTCAGAGACAAGGGGGTCCAAATCACGGCGAAAGCCGAGGAGGAATCGCCCTGGTTCATGACCATCCTTATCAGCTGGTTCCCCATGCTCCTGCTTATTGCCGTCTGGGTTTTCTTCATGCGCCAGATGCAAGCGGGCGGCGGCAAAGCCATGTCGTTTGGAAAAAGCCGGGCCCGTCTCATTTCCGACTCGGCCCGCAAGGTGACTTTCGAGGATGTGGCCGGCATTGAGGAGGCCAAGGAGGAACTTGAGGAAGTTATCGAGTTCCTGCGCGATCCCAAGAAATTCACCAGGCTTGGCGGCCGTATTCCCAAGGGTGTGCTTCTCGTTGGCCACCCGGGCACTGGCAAGACCTTACTGGCCCGCGCCATTGCCGGCGAGGCCGGCGTACCCTTCTTCAACATCAGCGGCTCTGATTTCGTCGAGATGTTTGTAGGTGTAGGCGCTTCCCGTGTACGTGATCTGTTCGTTCAGGGAAAGAAGCACGCCCCCTGTATCATTTTCATTGATGAAATCGACGCTGTGGGACGACATCGGGGCGCAGGTCTAGGAGGCGGGCATGATGAACGGGAACAAACGCTCAATCAGCTTCTTGTAGAAATGGACGGCTTCGAATCCAACGACGGTGTCATTCTCATCTCCGCCACAAACCGCCCTGACGTGCTGGACCCTGCTCTATTGCGACCAGGCCGCTTCGACCGGCAGGTGGTGGTCCCCCTTCCCGATCTGAGAGGCAGGGAGGGGATTCTCAAGGTTCATGTCCGCCAAACACCCCTGTCTCCCGATGTGGATCTCAGCGTTGTTGCCCGCGGCACACCCGGCTTCTCCGGAGCAGACCTGGAGAATTTGGTTAACGAGGCAGCATTGCTGGCAGCCCGTCAAGAGAAGGATAAGGTGGAGATGATCGACCTAGAGCTGGCCAAAGACAAAGTGCTCATGGGCACCGAGCGCAAGAGCATGATCATGAGCGAGAAAGAAAAGCGCAACACCGCTTACCATGAGGTCGGTCATGCCCTAGTGGCCAAGTTTCTCCCCAATACGGATCCAGTCCATAAAGTTAGTATTATCCCTCGCGGCCGCGCCCTCGGAGTGACCATGACTCTGCCAATCGAGGATCGGCTTTCCTATGATGAAGAGTACATGCAATGCACCCTAGCCAAGCTTATGGGTGGTCGGGTCGCGGAGGAGCTCGTTTTCAACCATAGGACCAGCGGAGCCAGCGATGATATTGAAAAGGCCACCAACATAGCTCGCAAGATGGTGACAGTCTATGGCATGAGTAAGAATATGGGTCCAATTGCTTTCGGCCAGAAAGAAGAGGCTATCTTTCTTGGCCGGGAGATTGCCCAACACCGGGACTACAGCGAGCAGACTGCCATCAAGATCGACGAAGAAGTCCGGCGAATCGTTGACGAGGCTCATAACACCGCAAAAGAGATACTTCAGAAGCACGAGGATCTTCTCCATAAAATTGCCGAGAGTCTACTTGAAAAAGAGACCCTGGAGGGCAAGGAAATCGATGCCATCATAGATGCCGCCAAGCCTGGTGTTGAATTTACCCGAACCGTAACTGCCGAGGATGTGGTTGCGGAAGAGCGGAGCAAAGCCGGAATCAGCAAGCCTCAACCAGAACCCCAGGAACAGGGGGATCCCGTTGCTGCCAAGGAAAGAGACCTTCCTAAGGATAAACTCGGAGAGACACAGGCGTGAACCGGGCTCGCTTCACCATCCGGAGCACCGATTGCACATTGGAGTTGGGCACGAGATCCTTACTCATGGGGACCATTAACGTCACTCCCGATTCATTTTCCGACGGCGGCCATTTCTTCAGGACAGATCAGGCTATCAAACAGGGGGAGCAGCTAGCCTCTGAGGGTGCAGACCTGCTGGATGTCGGCGGCGAATCCACCAGGCCATTTTCCGATCCGATCCCTTTGGATGAAGAGCAGCGGCGGGTCATACCGGTCATCAGTGAATTGGCCAAACGCACGTCCGTTCCCATCTCCATTGATACCTGCAAAGCCCAAGTGGCCCGAGCGGCTCTGGATGCCGGCGCCACCATAATTAACGATATCAGCGCCCTGCGCTTCGATCCGGAAATGGTAAAGCTGGCGGCGGCTGCCGAGGTTCCAATCGTTCTCATGCATATGAAGGGCACCCCGCGAACAATGCAGCTGGAGCCCCACTACGGCTCCCTGCTCTCAGAAATCATCGCTTTTCTGGAAGAGCGCATCCAGTTCGCCTGCGCAGGAGGGGTCGCCCGAGATCGGATCATCATCGACCCGGGCATTGGCTTCGGCAAAACCGTAAGCCATAACCTGCTACTTATTAAACATCTACACGTTTTTGCAGCACTGGGTCAACCCATCCTCCTGGGGACCTCTCGTAAATCCTTTATCGGTACCGTGTTGGACAAACAAGTCACTGAACGCGAACCAGGCACCTGGGCTTCGGTTTGCGCCGGCATCATGAAAGGAGCCCACATACTTCGGGTCCACGAAGTTGCTACCTGCCGTCAGCTGACTGATATGATCGACGCCATTGTCAATGCCTAGCGCATGACGCAGAGCGCAAAGCGCTAAGGGTTACTGACTTGTTAAACTCCTATTTGTCTAGTTTTTGAGCCATTCAGATTTCGCCATGCGCCATGCGCTATGCGCTAGGCGCTAGGCGAGAAAAAGGAATAACCATGGGCAAGATCTTTGGAACAGATGGGGTGAGGGGCGTAGCCAACGTCTATCCCATGACCACCGAAATGGCCATGCAGTTGGGTCGAGGGGTAGCGTACGTCTTCAAAAACGCCCAGCGTCGGCACAAAATCGTCATTGGCAAAGATACCCGATTGTCTGGTTATATGATCGAGAACGCCATCGCCTCCGGTATTTGTTCCATGGGTGTGGATGTACTCCTGGTGGGACCGCTACCCACACCAGGTATCGCCTTCATCACCAGCAGTATGCGGGCGGATGCCGGCGTTGTCATCTCAGCATCACACAATCCCTTCCAGGACAATGGTATCAAGTTCTTTTCCCGGGACGGTTTCAAACTTGCTGACGAAATCGAAGAGAGCATTGAGGAACTTATTTTTTCTGACGACATTGATCACCTCCGTCCCACCGCGGAAGAAGTGGGCAAGGCCTTTCGTGTCGATGATGCAGTGGGCCGTTATGTGGTTTTTCTCAAAAACACCTTCTCCCACGATCTCACTCTGGACGGCATCAAGATTGCGGTGGATTGTGCCAACGGTGCTTCCTACAAGGTTGCCCCAGCCGTTTTCGAAGAATTGGGTGCTAATTTGGTGCTCACCGGCGTCAAACCCAACGGGTATAACATCAACGACAACTGCGGCAGCGTCTACCCGCAGGTTACGGCCGAACTCGTGCGGGAATCTGGGGCTCAGCTGGGAATTGCCTTTGACGGCGATGCCGATAGGCTCATCTGTGTGGATGAAAAAGGAACAGTGGTTGACGGCGACCAGTTGATGGCAATCTTCGCTGCCCGCATGCTCAAAGAAAAACGGCTGAACCACTCTACCCTGGTAACCACCATCATGAGCAACATGGGATTGGAGGTAACCCTCGAGTCCCTGGGTGGCAGTTTGGAACGTACTGCGGTAGGTGACCGTTATGTGGTGGAAAAAATGCGCGCAGGCGGCTTTAACCTGGGCGGTGAACAATCTGGCCATATTATTTTTCTTGATCAGAACACCACCGGCGACGGGATCCTTTCCGCTCTCCAGCTCTTGGAGGTAATGCTCATTGAGGGCAAGCCCTTGTCTGAACTAGCTGCCATAATGGAATGCTATCCGCAGCATCTGGTGAACGTCAGGGTCAAAGAGCGTAAGCCGTTGGCCGACTTCCCCGAGATTGCCCGCACTGCAGAACAGGTCAAAGCGAAACTCGGCAGGGATGGTCGCCTCCTCATCCGTCCTTCGGGAACTGAGCCGATGATAAGGGTTATGGTTGAAGGCAAAGACAAGGGTCTCGTGGTCGAGTTGGCTGAGGAGACCGCGACCACCATTGAGCGGATTATGTCTTAAGGAGAACCGTACCCATGCTGCTGGCCATTGACATCGGTAACACCAATACGGTCCTCGGCATTTACCGGGGTGCTGAGCTGGTTACCGACTGGCGCATCCGTACTGAAAAGGACATAACCGCAGACGAATACGGCATTCTGATGCACAATCTCTTCCTGGCCAAGGGTGTCCAATTTCAGGACGTGACCTACATGGTGATCTCCTGTGTTGTCCCTCCCATGCTCAACACTGTTGTCGAATTTGCCAATAAATACTTTGAAATCGACCCCCTCATTGTGGGGCCCGGAATTCGCACCGGAATGCCCATTTACTATGACAACCCTAAGGAGATTGGTGCCGACCGAATTGTCAATGCGGTGGCTGCCTATGAAAAGTACAAGACCAGCCTGATCGTTGTTGATTTCGGTACTGCCACCACCTTTGACTATGTCTCCCCCAAAGGCGAATATCTGGGGGGAGTCATCAGCCCCGGCGTTCTGATTTCCTGCGAAGCACTTTTCCAAAAAGCCTCCAAATTACCGCGGGTTGAGATCTTTGCCAAACCGAAGGCCGTTCTGACCAAAGACACCATCAGCGCCATGAACGTCGGAATTGTTTACGGTTATGCCGGACTGGTGGACGGTATTGTTCGAAGGATCAAGGAGGAGACTGGAACCAGCCCTACGGTGGTGGCCACCGGCGGTCTGGCCCGTTTGATCTCGGCTGAATCTAAAGAGATTGAACTGGTGGACGACGACCTCACCCTGGAAGGGCTCAAGATCATCTTTGAACGCAACCAACCTATCTCTCATGCTAACGCTACATAAACCCCCTCCATTGCGACCCGGAGACCGGGTAGGCGTGCTGGCGCCGGCCAGTCCTAGTCCAGCCCACGAACTCGAGGCTGGCCGTACCACTCTGGAGAAACTTGGCCTCAAGGTGGTCATGGAGGTGGACAGTGAGGACTTTCGTCCCAGCTACCTGGCCGGAAGCGACGATCACCGCGCCTCCCGTTTCAATGCATTTGTCCAAGATCCTGAAATCAAGGCCCTTTTCTGCGCCAGGGGCGGTTATGGCTCCTTGCGTATTCTGCCGAAAATCTCCTACGAGCAACTACGGCTCAATCCCAAGGCTCTGGTGGGATTCAGCGATCTCACTGCCCTACTACTGGCCTGTTGCAGAAAGGCTGGAGTGGTCTGCTTTCATGGTCCCGTCGTCTCCACTCTCGGTACGGCTGACCCGGAAAGCGTGGAGTCACTCTGGACAGCGCTCAGCAGCGCTGATCCGTTGGAGCTGCATTTTTCCGGAGCAATTTGCCTCAGGCCAGGAAACGGTATGGGCCCGGTGCTCGGTGGCAACTTAACCACCCTCAGCCACCTGCTGGGAACACCCTTTCTGCCACCTCTCTCCGGCTGCATCCTCTTTCTGGAGGATCGGCGTGAGCCCTTGTATCGAATTGACCGAATGCTGACCCAGCTGATCCACGCAGGTCACATTGGCGACGTTGCCGGTCTTATCGTGGGGGATTTCTCCGAATGCGCCCCCCGTCATGAACTCAACGAACTCGTCCATGAACGGCTGGAATCTGCCTCCTTTCCCATACTCTCCGGTGCTCCTGTTGGCCACGAGCAGCGCAACCTTACCCTGCCCCTCGGTGTTCCCGCCATCCTGGACGCTGGAGCCGGCACCCTAACCTATCTGCAACCGGCGACGGCACCATGAAGCAAGCAAAAAGAATCCTACAGCTGCTCATTGACGGCGCCGCTGACGGAGTATTTCCCGGGGCCGTACTGCTGGTGTCTCAAAAGAAGAAAACCATCCTCTTTGAAGCGGTGGGGAATGGAGCTCTGGTGCCCACACCACGGCCCATGACCCGCCACACCCGCTTTGACCTCGCTTCACTCACCAAACCCCTGGCTACCACCTTGGCGGTACTCTGTCTTGTCAGCCAGGAAAAGCTCCAACTGGATGGTCCCCTCTCAGAGCTTGTTCCCTCCGGTGGTATCCCGAAAGATAAACAGAACATAACCCTCAGACAGCTGCTCTGCCACAGCTCTGGCCTACCCTCCTGGAAGCCATACTATCTCTCTTTAGAGACTGTGCCCATGCATGCTCGTAAGGAACAACTCCGCCAGCTGATTCTTCAGGAACCCCTTGAGTATTCCCCGTCTACCCACACCATCTACAGTGACCTGGGCTTTCTACTCATCGAGTGGATTCTGGAGGAGAACAGTCGGCAGGATCTTCACCGCTTCACCCAAGAACACCTTTTTAAACGAATAGGTTGTCCCACCCCCGGATTTCTCCCGCTGAATCGGAAACCGGAGCCCAAACCTCATGAATTTGCAGATACTGAATACTGTTCCTGGAGAGGTAGCATACTCACCGGCCAGGTCCACGACGAGAACGCCTATATTCTTGGGGGAGTTGCCGGTCATGCGGGTCTTTTCGGCACCGCTTCTGAAGTCCAATGTATCCTAGATACTATCTTGGACACTTTCTCCTCCAGTACTACGGTGGCTCCCTGGTCTCGGGAGTACCTCGCCCAGTTCCTGCGACCAGCCCACCTTGATCCATCCAGTACCTGGGCATTGGGGTTCGACACTCCAGCATCCACAGATTCCAGTTCTGGGCGCTATTTCTCGCCAGAGTCCGTTGGCCACCTCGGTTTCACCGGTACTTCTTTCTGGCTTGACCTCAGGAGAGAGATGTCGGTAATTCTCCTGACCAATCGCATTCACCCCAGCCGAGACAATGAAAAAATCAAGGGATTTCGTCCACTTCTACACGACGTGGTTATGGAAGAATTCGCATAGCGCATAGCGCATGGCGCCAAGAATTAATCTAAATCGTCTATGTGTTAAATCGTAAGATGGTATGCCATATCAACAATCCAAATGCGCCTAGGCCTCACATCGATTCGACGAGCTAACTGATTGACCACGCTTTGCGCTAAGCGCTATGCGCTATGCGCCATACGCTAGGCGCTATGCGAACTAGGAAATTAGTAAAGAAAAGACTACCATGAACGCCAAACCCGGCAATATAAGGAATATTCACTTAATCGGTATCTGTGGCAGCGGGATGGGTACTCTGGCAGCAATGCTTCAGGAGGCCGGCTACCTGGTGCGAGGATCCGATGAGAATGTCTACCCCCCCATGAGCACCTTCCTCGCTTCCAGAGGTATTCCAATCTCGGAAGGGTACCGGGGTGAGAACCTGGAGCCCGCCCCCGACCTGGTGGTGGTGGGCAACGTCGTCCGCAGGGACAATCCTGAAGCTGTTGCCACTCTTGAGCGCGGTCTGGACTACTGTTCCATGCCCCAGGCCCTCCACCGTTTCTTTTTGAACTCATCTCAGTCGGTGGTGGCGGCGGGAACCCATGGTAAGACCACCACCGCTGCACTGCTCACCTGGCTCCTCACCGAGGCCGGAATGGACCCAGGTTGTCTGGTGGGTGGACTGATGGTCAATTTTGGACAAAGTTATCGGCTCGGCGGTGGTCCTTACTTTGTGGTGGAGGGAGATGAGTATGACACCGCCTTCTTCGACAAGGGTCCCAAGTTTCTCCATTACCAGCCCCAGATATGTATACTCACGAGTGTGGAATTCGATCACGCCGATATTTTCCCTGATCTTCAAGCGGTTGAAGAGGCCTTCGCTCAACTGGTGAAAAGTATTCCGCGGGATGGCCTGCTGGTGGCCAACGCTGATGACCCCGGGGCTTTACTCATGAGTCAAAAGGCTTGCTCCCGAGTCATCACCTATGGTCTGCAAGCACCAGCCCAATTTAGACTGGAAGAGGTGGATTATACGGTGGGAAGCACCCTCTTCCATATCATCGGACCTCAAGGATTCCGGGCCAGCCTCACCTCTCCCCTTGCGGGAGCCCACAACCTCAGCAACACCATGGCCATGGTGGTTCTGGCTCACGAGCTGGATCTTGGCACAGGAATCATCCAGAAAACGCTCAGCGGATTCAAAGGTGTCCGCCGCCGCCAGGAGGTAAGGGGGGAGCCAGGGGGTGTCACAGTCATTGATGATTATGCCCACCACCCCACGGCGGTACAGGCCACTCTCGAGGCCCTGCGGTCGTTTTACGGCGATCGTCGCCTCTGGGCCATCTTCGAGCCGCGAACCAACTCCAGCAAGCGACGGGTATTCCAACAGCGATATGCCACCGCTTTCGATGGTGCGGATCTGGTGCTCATTAAGGAGCCTCCCGGCCTGGAACGGATTGACCCTGAAGAGAGGTTGTCTGCGCAGCGGCTGGTCCAGGACATCAAAGCCCGCGGGGTGAAGTCCCACTATTTCCCCGACGTCGACGGTATGCTCCCCTTCATCTTGTCTAAAGTCCAGGCGGGAGATGTGCTCCTGGTGATGTCCACCGGCTCTTTTGACAATCTCATCGACAGGCTATTGGAGGAACTCAACAAGAGGTTGATTTAACCGCAGAGCAAAAAGGGGACGTCCATAAAGTTATAAACTCCTCTGGGACGCTTCAGATTTCTCAGAGAGATTACGTTCTGGACGTGAGGACAGAGAGTGTGTAGGGGAAAGAACGTCGAAATCGGAGAAACTGATTTTTATTATTTTATGGACGTCCCCTTCTCTCTGTCTATTAGGTTGGACTGCTAGGTGCAAACCAGATGAAGTTCCTCTACGGTATTGAACACGAGGTGGCCTTTATTAACGGAGAGGGGGAGTTCGCCGATTTCTCAAACACGACCTTCGCAGACTTGGACAAGATCATCAGTACTCTTCCGGAATACCCCGGCGACTATCCTCAGCTTCGCATAGGGGACGCAGGCATCAAAAGGAAGAGATGGTACATTGAGGGATTCGAGCGCTTCTTGGATTCGGAGAAACCTTTTGAATGTGTGCCAAAGGGTGTTGAGATTAGAACAACCATTCATAATTCTATACATGGCGTCATATCAGAGTTGACCGAGAGCCTGGATCGACTGCGGAATTCTTCTAGTGTCCAGGGCTTTTCTCCGGTGCTCATCAGTTTCAACCCCTACCACAAGGAGTTTAAACCTGACCCACCTTTGAATGATTATGAGATCAGACGTCGACAGGGTTCTCCGGAGAAGCAGACAGCTCAGATTCCGATGGTGACCTACGGGCCAGATCTGAACATCTCCATGAGTGATTCTCAGACCGAGCAAGTGATCGATGTGGGTAGGAAGCTGACATATTACAGCCCGTTTATCGTTCCATTCAGTTTCAGTGCACCGTTTTTTGGAGGAGACCTCTGGGATGGCCTGTCTGTGCGAACCTACGTCAGAACTGGCATCAGACCCGCCGCCATGGTCTTCACTCATGAGCCTGAGAAGATGATAATGAGCAAACCGTCTCTAACTAAACGCGCCCGAATTGATGCGGAAGTCGGCAGGATCGAGTTCAAAGCGTTCGACAGTTGCGACGATTTTTCCATTTACGCTGGTTTGTTTGCGCTACTTAAGGGGCTGATTCTCGATCAGTCGCTGCCAGGAAGGGCGACGGTTCCGGATGCCGAATTGCATCAGCTCTCAGCTCGGAAGGGCTTTGAGGATGAGGGCATCTACCTTGCGGCCATGGAGATCATGGAAGCAGTGAGACTTTCTCTCACCAACGATCCTGATGTTGAACTCCTGGCGCCGCTTGAATTTCTTCTTTCCAAACGCAAAACCCCAGCACATCATTTAATAGAAAGATACAAGGCCACATCCTCTATAGTAGCTACTCTTAACGGAACTTACAAATAGTGCCCTACTTACTACCCCCTCAAAATTTTCTCCAAGACAGACTGGAGCCGAGACAATCTGAAACTGACCATTCTCTCTTCCCGTCCGAGCTGACAGGGAATGCTCTGGAGCAGAGATGCTGTCTGCACAGCTCCCGTTAACAAGAGAGCTCTGAGCCAAATACCACCAAATCTCTAGAAAACCGCATACAACATCCTTTAATACACGCTTTTGCCCTTTCTAACCCGCTCCCATATGTAGTAGCATCCTTTATAAAGCTAAAACTATAAATTAAGTAATGTAATCGAAACTTCAATGGTAATCCAAGTGAGTTTGCGTATCGCATCACCAAGTAAACTCACATATCCCTCTCATCTTCAAACCGAGCAGTTTTGCCATCTTGGCAAGAAACTCAATTTTCATTTCGTATGCTATTACCCCAATATCTAGAGAAACGCTCCCACGGTTCTCCCCCTTGCACCTAGCGTTCAGCCTGAGTGAATAAATTCCTATCAATTTACTTGACTATATGCATCCAGTGTTTAGTTTTCAGAGAACTAGTCCGAGTAGTTTAAAGCATCATCTGAAAGGCTTTTGATAAAAAAGAGCGTCAGTAGGTAATGGGTGCGAATCCCTATCAAACGCGGAGCTCCAAATTTCAGCCCCCCCATTTTGTTTTGATTACTTTTGACGCGCAAATGTCCACATGACGCTCGCGGAAAAGTCAGTTTATATCAATAGTAAAGAATCCGGGCCCATAGAAGATCCCGCTACTCGGGGAAGGACCCGGCTTTGGGCTGCCCGCAGCGAACGGCTCAAGGTTCAAGGTACAGGGCACGAGGTAAAAACAATAAAAGAAAACTCATTCTCTCCTTATGCCTTGCGTTTTAAGCCTTGTGCCTTAAACATCTTGTGCTGGTGAAGCCATTAAACTCTGACCTGGCCCAAAGGACCAGGTTTTCAATGTTGAATAAATTGAAAAGCAATCGAAAATGCGCTGGACCAAGGTAATTCTTACACTCTTGATTGGGCTGCTGCTCCTTGTTGTGCTGGCAGTTGCAGCTTTGTTTTTCGTGGATCCAGCTGTTTTTCGCGGTCAATTGCAAGCACGTGCCGCAGCCGCCCTCGGCCGTCAAG